>NZ_AUTR01000010.1:0-97097 GCF_000497875.1 Pseudoalteromonas sp. S8-8 | reverse complement strand
AAAGACCCGTTTGGGTTGTATGGTTAAGTGACTAAGCGTACACGGTGGATGCCTTGGCAGTTGGAGGCGATGAAGGACGTATTAACTTGCGATAAGCTTAGTCAAGCTAGTAAAAAGCGCTTGAGACTAAGATTTCCGAATGGGGAAACCCACCTGCTTGCAGGTATCGTTAACTGAATACATAGGTTAACGAGGCGAACGCGGAGAACTGAAACATCTAAGTACCCGTAGGAAAAGAAATCAACCGAGATTCCGAAAGTAGCGGCGAGCGAAATCGGAACAGCCCTTAAGCTTATTATGTGTTAATGGAAGGCTGCTGGAAAGCGCCACGATACAGGGTGATAGTCCCGTACATGAAAAGACATTTTAAGTGAAATCGAGTAGGTCGGAGCACGTGAAACTTTGACTGAATATAGGTGGACCATCATCTAAGGCTAAATACTCCCAACTGACCGATAGTGAACCAGTACCGTGAGGGAAAGGCGAAAAGAACCCCTGTGAGGGGAGTGAAATAGAACCTGAAACCGTGTACGTACAAGCAGTAGGAGCCCACTTGTTGGGTGACTGCGTACCTTTTGTATAATGGGTCAGCGACTTATATTTTGTAGCGAGGTTAACCGAATAGGGTAGCCGTAGGGAAACCGAGTCTTAACTGGGCGAATAGTTGCAAGGTATAGACCCGAAACCCGGTGATCTAGCCATGGGCAGGTTGAAGGTTGAGTAACATCAACTGGAGGACCGAACCCACTAACGTTGAAAAGTTAGGGGATGACCTGTGGCTAGGAGTGAAAGGCTAATCAAACCGGGAGATAGCTGGTTCTCCCCGAAATCTATTTAGGTAGAGCCTCGGACGAATACTTACGGGGGTAGAGCACTGTTAAGGCTAGGGGGTCATCCCGACTTACCAACCCTTTGCAAACTCCGAATACCGTAAAGTAATATCCGGGAGACACACGGCGGGTGCTAACGTCCGTCGTGAAGAGGGAAACAACCCAGACCGCCAGCTAAGGTCCCAAAGTCATAGTTAAGTGGGAAACGATGTGGAAAGGCCCAGACAGCCAGGAGGTTGGCTTAGAAGCAGCCATCCTTTAAAGAAAGCGTAATAGCTCACTGGTCGAGTCGGTCTGCGCGGAAGATGTAACGGGGCTAAACTATGCACCGAAGCTGCGGATTCAGAATTTATTCTGAGTGGTAGGGGAGCGTTCTGTAAGCCGTTGAAGGTGTACCGGGAGGTATGCTGGAGGTATCAGAAGTGCGAATGCTGACATGAGTAACGATAATGGGAGTGAAAAACTCCCACGCCGGAAGACCAAGGGTTCCTATCCCATGTTAATCAGGGTAGGGTAAGTCGACCCCTAAGGCGAGGCCGAAAGGCGTAGTCGATGGGAAACAGATTAATATTTCTGTACTCGATATAATTGCGATGGGGGGACGGAGCAGGCTAAGCAAGCATAGCGTTGGTAGTCTATGTGAAAGTGAGTAGGGCGTTTGTTTAGGTAAATCCGGACAAACACTAAACCTGAGACACGAGACGAGTCACTACGGTGATGAAGTTGCTGATGCCATACTTCCAGGAAAAGCCTCTAAGCTTCAGATTATATGGAATCGTACCCCAAACCGACACAGGTGGTCAGGTAGAGAATACTAAGGCGCTTGAGAGAACTCGGGTGAAGGAACTAGGCAAAATCGTACCGTAACTTCGGGAGAAGGTACGCTCCTATCTGTGATGAGACTTGCTCTCTAAGCGGACGGGAGCCGCAGTGACCAGGTGGCTGGGACTGTTTATTAAAAACACAGCACTGTGCAAAATCGCAAGATGACGTATACGGTGTGACACCTGCCCGGTGCCGGAAGGTTAATTGATGGGGTTATCCTTAGGGAGAAGCTCTTGATCGAAGCCCCGGTAAACGGCGGCCGTAACTATAACGGTCCTAAGGTAGCGAAATTCCTTGTCGGGTAAGTTCCGACCTGCACGAATGGTGTAACCATGGCCACGCTGTCTCCACCCGAGACTCAGTGAAATTGAAATCGCAGTGAAGATGCTGTGTACCCGCGGCTAGACGGAAAGACCCCGTGAACCTTTACTACAGCTTGGCACTGAACATTGAACCTACATGTGTAGGATAGGTGGGAGACTTTGAAGCAGCGACGCTAGTTGTTGTGGAGTCAACCTTGAAATACCACCCTTGTAGTTTTGATGTTCTAACGTTGGCCCCTGAATCGGGGTTACGGACAGTGCCTGGTGGGTAGTTTGACTGGGGCGGTCTCCTCCTAAAGAGTAACGGAGGAGCACGAAGGTTGGCTAAGTACGGTCGGACATCGTACGGTTAGTGTAATGGTAGAAGCCAGCTTAACTGCGAGACAGACACGTCGAGCAGGTACGAAAGTAGGTCATAGTGATCCGGTGGTTCTGAATGGAAGGGCCATCGCTCAACGGATAAAAGGTACTCCGGGGATAACAGGCTGATACCGCCCAAGAGTTCATATCGACGGCGGTGTTTGGCACCTCGATGTCGGCTCATCACATCCTGGGGCTGAAGTCGGTCCCAAGGGTATGGCTGTTCGCCATTTAAAGTGGTACGCGAGCTGGGTTTAGAACGTCGTGAGACAGTTCGGTCCCTATCTGCCGTGGGCGTTTGAGAATTGAGAGGGGTTGCTCCTAGTACGAGAGGACCGGAGTGAACGAACCGCTGGTGTTCGGGTTGTCATGCCAATGGCATTGCCCGGTAGCTACGTTCGGAACTGATAAGCGCTGAAAGCATCTAAGCGCGAAGCAGGCCTCGAGATGAGTTCTCACTAGACTTTTAAAGTCTCTGAAGGGCCGTTGAAGACTACAACGTTGATAGGCAAGATGTGGAAGTGGTGTGAGCCATTAAGCTAACTTGTACTAATTACCCGTGAGGCTTAACCATACAACGCCAAACGCGTTTTATGTGATAGTGAAACAAGCGAAGAAGTTAATATAACTAAAGTAGAAATTACTGAAAAGACTTAAAAAATATTATCAGATATTTTCCAAATTCAGTTAGTGCGTAGCGATACGGATTAACGCCCAAATTTGCTTGGTGACAATAGCGTTTTGGACCCACCTGATCCCATGCCGAACTCAGTAGTGAAACGAAACAGCGCCGATGATAGTGTAGCATTTGCTATGTGAAAGTAGGACATTACCAGGCTTCAAATTGTAGAAAGCCCGAATTTAACAATTCGGGCTTTTTTACGTCTGAAGAAAAGTGAAATGCGCGCAATTAATACACACCCACATCAACACCTAGCACGTAGGGCGAGCGTAGCGACTCCCGACGTTAAAATCACAACAAAACCCCTCAATATCTCAGTCGGCCAATAAAGTAGCATTTGCTACGTGACTTTCTACCGCTGTGGGCACTATGACATTACACAAGCTTCACATTGTAGACAGCCTAAATCTAACGATTCGGGCTTTTTTACGTCTGCAGAAAAGTGAAATGCGCGCAATTAACACACACTCACATCAACACGCATCACGTAGGGCGGGCGAGCGCAGCGACTCCCGACGCTAAAATCACTGTAAGTACCCCCTTATAACGCTTAAACTTCAATTCTAACCTTACGATATAGCTTAATATTTTCACTAAATTCTCAATAAATCAGACCCTGATTACAGAGTCCCACGTTTCTTCTCATTTTGTTGCAATTTCATTCTTGGTTTAATAAGTGACCTGTGTAAAACTACCTGAGTTAATTTAGTAAATCAGGTGACATGAATGTCGAATATTAAAGCTTGGAAACTTATAAGCCTGTTTTGTTTGTTCGCAGTGCTTATGGGTTGTCAATCGAAAGAAGAGCAGCTGCAACAAACAATTCAAGAGTCTATTAAAAAGGTAGATACGGAGCTGTCTCAGCTTGGTACTGCACTCGATAATGGAAGTGTACGCAATGCTGTGTTACTTAAAGAATATGGCGAGCTTCTTAAAAAACAACAACCAGAGCTTACAAAAGTTGTTGATGTAATTACCCTTGATGCAACGCGCCAAGGCGCACTTTATAGTGGCTTAACACAGCGACTTAAAGATATTAAAGGAACTTACTTAATTCCTCCTTACGAAGATACGTTACATAGCATTGATTTGTTGCGTGATGCATCTAAACCTACGCTATTTTCTGATGCGTTAACCGATCCTATTAATATGCTAGCTGATATGTCCAAAGGCACTTTAGCGCGTGTAGGCGCAATTAGTAAGCAAGCTGAAGGTGAGGGTGTTGGTAACCAAATGGTAGGTAACCCTAACTATGGTAACTGGCAATCAAATAGTAACGGTATTAGCTTTTGGCAATGGTACGGAATGTACCGTATTTTAGGTGATGTATTTGATCGTGTTGAATATGGAAGCTGGAGTAAGCGCCGAAAGTATAGCTATTACAATGACTATGGCCGCTCGCGTTATTCAAGCCCTAAACAAATTAAAACCCAAAGCGCTTTAGAAACACGCACGCGCCAAACATACCAACGCCAAGGTAAGCAGTTTACAAGCCCTTATGCGAGTAAAAAAACAGGTGCATCAGGTTTAAGCCGTAGTAGTTATACGCCAGCAAAAAGCCGCAGTAGTTATTCTCGTTCGAGCAGTTATAGCAATAGCTCAGGATCGGTGCGTGATAGCGGTAGCAGAACCTCTCGTGGCGTGAGCCGTGGTAAGTAAAAGAATAAAGTTGGAGTTAGAATAATATGTATGAATTTAATGGAATAACTATGTGGTCACTGCAAGCGCTGGCGATTGATTTTGCAATTATTGTTTTATTATTTGTAAGCCTTAAATATATAAAAGGCTGGGTTTCAAACTTACATGCAAATGATGAAATAACAGAGCGTGATAACTTTGCTTTTGGGATTAGCTTTGCCGCTGGCTTAGTGGCACTGGCGATTGTATTAACGGGTGTAAGTAGCGGAGCTTTTGCTGCAACACTGCAACAAGAAGCACTGCAAATGTTAGCTTATGGCGCATTAGCAATTGTACTTATTAAGTTGGGCCACTTTTTTCAAGATAAAGTAGCGCTTCGTAAAGTAAGTCTGCACGACGAAATCGTTAAAGGTAACGTTACGGCTTCAATAATTGATTTTGGTCATGTTGTCAGTGTTGCTATCGTTATTCGCTCAGCTCTTTTATGGGTGGCTACTGACGGTTGGCATGGTCTTCCAATTGTAATTGCCGCCTTTATTATAGGTAGTGTTGTATTACTACTTGTTAGCCAGTACCGAGTGCAGTTATTTAAACGTACAAATAAAAGTGGCGACTGCCTACAACAAGCAATTGTTGATGGTAACTTAGCTGTGGGTATTCGTTACGCTGGATTTTTAGTAGGTAGTGCATTAGCTATTACAGCAGCAACGGGTGTTGCACCTTACGCGGCTGATAATATTAATGCGAGTTTACTATACTGGGCTATTAGCGCAGTAGTGAGCCTTGTTGCATTTATTATTTTGCACTTAGTGACAATTAAAATAATTTTATCTGGTTGCGATATTTCCGATGAAGTTAATCGTCAAAAAAATGTAGGTGTAGCTACTATTTCTGCAGCAGTATCATTTGCTGTAGGTATCACTATGGCAACATTACTAGGCGCATAATCAGTGTCATCAACCAACACTCCCCCAAGTAAGTCTCGCTTACTTGGGCACGATATACTACTTATTACTGTTATGGCCGTGCTTGCTGGGTGCGGCCTTATTTATGAATACTTACTGTCTCATTATGCGGGCCGTGTACTTGGCTCGGTAGAGAGCGCTATTTACGCCATGATCGGTACTATGATTGTAGCAATGGGCTTGGGCGCTTTTTTAGCGCGTTGGTTTAAAGATGCATTTACCGCTTTTGCTTGGCTAGAAAGCATTATTGCTTTGGTTGGCATGGGCTGCATTTTAGCGATAGCGGGTGTAATAGCAGTTAGTTATTCTCTTCCTCATTTATTTTCGAGCATTTTTAATTTACCCCCTGATGTTGTACTTAATGGTTACGTATTTCAAAAGCTACAAGAGTGGTCACGTTTTCTACCTTATGTTTTTGGTTTAATACTGGGCTTATTTATTGGTATGGAAATACCGCTTATAGCGCGCATTCGTCAGCACGTTTATGGCCGTTTTTTAGAAAACAACGCAGGGACTATTTATGGTGCCGATTATATCGGTGCTGGTATTGGTGCAGCCATTTGGGTAAGTATCATGCTCTCAATGCCTATAATGCAAGCTGCAGCGTGGACGGCGTTATTTAATATCATTGCGGGGCTCGCGTTTTTATGGCGCTACCATACCCATGTGCGCTTTGCTAAGGCACTTTTAGTTTGCCATATAGTATTACTGGCATTATTTGGCTTTATTTTAGTATTTGGCAGTAGCTGGATGAACAATCTAAGTAATGTTTTATACAAAGATAAAGTAATTTATTCGCAAGCAACTAAATACCAACACGTAGTTTTAACCGAAAGATTAAGCAAAAACCAACCTCAGCCAATTACCGATTTATATTTAAATGGGCGTTTACAGTTCTCAAGTATTGATGAGCAAATATATCACTCAATGCTGGTTTACCCTGCAATGCTTGCCTCTAACAGACACGACCGTGTATTAATAATTGGTGGTGGTGACGGGCTTGCACTTAGAGATGTTTTAAAGTGGCCTGTAAGTGAAGTAACGCTAATAGATTTAGACGCGCAACTACTGAATTTATTTGGTCATAAAGACGGTGACTTTACGCCGCCAGAGCACATCAATAAGCGATTGCTACAGCTAAACAATAAATCGATGCATGATTCGCGAGCCAACATAATTGTGGGTGATGCATTTTTAGAAGTTGAAAAACTGCTTGATCAATCTAAGCAGTTCGACACTATTTTAATTGATTTACCTGACCCTAATCATCCTGATCTAAATAAAATGTACAGTGACTACTTTTATAATCATGTACGGCAGTTATTAGCACCCGATGGCGCAATGGCGGTTCAATCAACCTCACCTTATCACGCTAAAAAAGCGTTTTTAAGCATTGCTAAAACAGTTAAAGCTGCTGGGTTTGAGTATGTTGAGCAGTATCAGCAAAACATACCTTCTTTTGGGCAGTGGGGCTGGACTATAGCGACTAAAATGGGGCAGTCGGCCAGTGGCCGTATTAATGATGCGACGGCTATGCCTGTGCCATCAAGATGGATTAGTAAAGAATATTTATTGGCAAGTTTTGTATTTCCTAACCACTACTTTGAACAAGTTAAAAGTATTGAGGTCAATAGGTTAGGGTCTGGTCAGTTGTATGATTACTACCGAACTGCATGGCAAATAGAAAGCGAATTGTATAAAAACTAATAAAACATGGTTGACATAATATGTCGACCATGAGAATCTTAACTCAGACATAATATGTCAAACGACAAAAGGCAGAGACATGGAATTAAATGAACTTTCAATAAAATTAGCTTCTTTTGAAACTGAAGGCGCTAACTTTGAGTCTTTCTTGATTGCCAACCCAGGCGAGCAAGATGTTTTACAAGTCATTGTTGATGGAAATGATGAGCTTCCAATTTTTGTTACGCAAACGCAAGAGCAGTTATTATGTATTAGCTACTTGTTTGACGAAGATGAAGTTAAAAGTGAATTACGCGACGAATTAAACGAAACATTATTACGTTTAAACGTGCCAATTCCACTGAGTGCATTTGCTAAAATCGATAACAAATACGCGATTTTTGGTGCACTGTCGGTAAATTCATCATTAGATGACGTTACCCACGAACTAGTGACATTAGCCGATAACGCTATCGATGCACTAGAAGCCGTGACCTTGTATTTAAACGATTAATAGCCAGTTAGTGGAGTTAAGATTATGAGTATTTTAAAAAAATTATTTACAGCAGTACGTGGCGGCGCTCGTGAAGCAGGCGAAGCAATTGTAGACAAAAATGGCATCCGTATTTTTGAGCAAGAAATTGCAGACGCGCAAAATGCACTTCACCGAGCTAAAAAAAGCCTTACTGAAGTAATGGCCAAAGAAATGCAAACTAAGCGTAAAATTAGCGCTGTAGATGCATCAATCGCTGAACATGAAGCGTATGCAGGCCAAGCTCTTGAAAAGGGCAACGAAGCATTAGCATTAGAAATTGCAGAAAAAATTGGTGACTTTGAAGCTGAAAAAGCTGAAAACGAGCAAGTATTGTCTGGCTTTAGCAATCACATTGTTGCGCTTAAGCAGCAAGTTAAAGATGCTGAAAAATCGATTAAAGAGAATCAGCGTCAGCTTACAATGGTTAAAACCACTGAAAGCGTACAGCAAGCAACAATGGCTGTTAACAGCACACTTAATACAAACAGCTCGTCTATGACATCGGCTCGTCAATCGCTTGAACGCATTAAACAGCGCCAACAAGATCGAAGTGACCAGCTTGGTGCTGCAAAGCAACTTGAGTCAGACGTAAATGGCGATGACTTAAAAGCAAAAATGGCTGAAGCAGGCATTGGCGACACAAGTCCAAAAAGCGCTGATATTTTAGCTCGCATCAAAGCGAAGCAAAATAGCTAACCATTACGTTTATACTTTAAAAAGGTAACCGAGTTTTTCTCAGTTACCTTTTTTGCTTAGAAGGCAGCCTTCCTATGTTTAATTTTTTCAAATCTAAAAAAGAGCCAGAACGTCAACTTAATCATCCGAGCGATCTTAAAAAAGGCGACATGTTTAGCGTTATTGATTCATTTGCCTATCCTGCATGGTTAAAGGGTGAAACGTTACGTGTTACTGATATTCAGACTTACCAATATCAGCACAGTAGTGATACTGAATTTGTACTTGAGACAAATAGCGGCCAAGTTGTATTTTTACAAATTGAGCAAGATGACGGCGAAGAGTGGGCTAACTTTTCTATTAAAATTCAGCGAAACGAAGTTGAAGAGATATTTAGCCTTGATGAGTTTGCGCGTATTTTTGATGAAGAGTCGTTAACCCACATTACAGTGCAAAATACACCAGAGCGCTTTATGCAGTTTTTAGCTAAAAGCTACCAACAAAGCGAGTCGCCTTATGTGTGTTATTTCCATAATAAAGACTACCGCAACCAAGCATTACCTCGTTATGAGCAAGAAGGTGGCGAGCCATGTGAAATGATTTGCTTAGCGTCAGATAATGAAGGCTTTGGTTTAAATATCGAAATTTGGGATGGCGGCGAAACCGAAGTATCGCTAACGCTCATGCGTCCAATGTCAGACATTGTAGACTTGTTTCCCGGAGACGCTAAGTGAGTGATGCTAAAGACAAGTGGTTACGTCAGGAACAAGCTGTACGTGCCACACAAATGGCATTTGATCTAAGCAGCGAAGTTCAAAAACTGATAAAAAAGCAGGCAATTGATCAAGAGCTAACGCCGTCAGATATGATCCGAAAAATACTTGGCTTAGACGTAAAGTCTAAAAAAACGCGTCAACGTTTATCGTTTAACTTAAATGATGATGAAATAGCGCAACTAGCCAGTCGCTTTGATGTACAAAGCGATGATAAGCGAGCCGTAAAACAACAAGTAGCTGATTTATTAATAGCTCACACTAAAAATAAAAAAGTGAAATAATTTAATTAGGTTTTTATGAATATTATTTTAATTGCTTACTTAATTATTTTTGCGTTGTTTGGTACTGCGGCGAGTTATTTTGTACGCTTTATTTATGCGTATTGGGTGCTTAAAACAATGCCCATGAAATACATTATTAAAGCGGGTGTTTGCGTGGTACTGGTGGTAGTAATTTCAGCGTTAATTCCGTATTTAAGTTAACGCTGAAATTAGCTTATACGCGGCCGTTTTTATTTTATATCAAACGACTGGCATTGGTGGTTAATACACAGCGATTGCACTTCAAGTACAGGAGAACAATCAGTTAAGCCTTGTGCTTTATTTTGTATGTTTTCTTGTTTTGTTATTTGTTGAGCAAGCTGTTCTGCTTCTTCTTGAGATGTGTTTAGCGTTGAATAAACAGCATATTTACTCGGTCCGCCGCATGCGCGGGCGCCCACTTCAAGTACTTTGCACTGAAAGCTTGCAGTGCAGCTGTTATTACTCACCATGTTATTCAGATCATAGTTTAAGTCAGATAAGTTTTTACTTTGCTCATTTGACGTCACAGTACTAGCACAACCACTTAGTAATAAAATGCTGCTAGCAATGCTTAAAATTGATAGTTTAATTGCCGATGGTAAACAACTCATAACGTTATCCTTAAAATGCACTTACCGCTGAGCCTTCAAGTTTAACACATTTATTTTCAACACACTGCGTGCTTGGCGTTGTTAAATGCTGACAAATGCTCATCATCCCTTTTTGTGAATTATAACTACTTTCAAGCTTAGTAATTTTGTCGCTAAGGGCAGCTACTTGTTCCTCAGATGCTGCGTTTGTTGAGTACACAACAAAGCTGCTTGGCCCGCCACATGCGCGACTACCTACTGCATTTACTCTACATTGAGTGCTTGTATCACATTGTTTATCTGCAATTAGTGTATTTAATTGGGTTTTGGCTGCTTTTATATCGTCTATTGAAACGTTTTTTAAATCAGCTTTTGGTATTTTTTCAGCAACTACGTTCTTTTTAGTATTTTCTTGTAATTGAGTGTTTTCTTTTAGCTTTTGTAGCTCTTGCTTTGGTGCTTCAGTTTCTGAGGTGATTGTTACTTGCTGCGTTTCAGTGGGTGCTTTATCTAAGCATGCAGTTAAACAAAGTGGTAAAAGTATGGCTAACAATGGGGTACGCATAACAAACCTTGATAGTGATGAAATATTCATCACTATCATACACGGTGCATTTTTTACGGCAATAAAAACTATATTATCAAGTAATTAAAGCAGTGAAAAATATCGTTTATTAAAGTCCACCCTGCGTTAGTTTGGTGGGGTTAAGTAGTTTTTCGAGTTCACTGCGTGGTAAATCGGTTTCTTGTTCGGCTACATCAATAATAGGGCGGGCTTCTTTATAAGCCTGCTTTGCTATTTTTGCTGCTTTTTCATAACCGATCACCGGATTAAGTGCCGTCACTAAAATTGGATTTTTAGCGAGCGCTTTATCTATATTAGGCTGATTTACCTTAAAGCTGGCAATGGCTTTATCGCCCAATGCCTGCGCGCTATTGGCAAGTAATTCTATGCTTTGTAAAATATTATACGCAATGACTGGCAGCATAACGTTTAGCTCAAAATTACCCGCTTGGCCTGCTACGGTAATCGTGGCGTCGTTGCCAATAACTTGTGCGCTTACCATGGCTGCGGCTTCTGGTATTACTGGGTTTACCTTACCTGGCATAATAGATGAGCCCGGTTGAAGTGCTTCAAGCTCTATTTCACCTAAGCCCGCAAGTGGTCCTGAGTTCATCCAGCGTAGGTCGTTCGCTATTTTCATTTGTGCTACAGCGAGTACTTTTAATTGCCCAGAAAGCGCTACTATAGCGTCTTGTGAGCCTATGTTATAAAAAAAGTTACTACTAGGCGTAAATCTAATGCCTACATTGGCACTCAGGTTTTCTGCAAATTTGGCTGCAAATTTAGGGTCGGCATTTATTCCTGTTCCAACAGCTGTACCGCCTTGTGCAAGTTCGCATACACGCTCTAAGCTATGTCTAATTCCTGCTGCGGCATGATTAACTTGTGACTGCCATGCACTGAGTGTTTGATCAAACGTTACAGGCATTGCATCCATTAAATGCGTACGGCCCGTTTTAACTATATGGCCTACTTCAGCTTTTTTCTTTTCCAGGCTTTGCGATAAGTTTTCAAGCGAAGGAAGTAATTCATACACTACATTTATTGCGCTACTGAGTGCGATAGCAGTAGGGACTACATCGTTAGAGCTTTGCCCCATGTTTACATCATCATTAGGGTGAATGCTTTCACTGCCTAATCGGCTAGCAAGCGTTGCAATAACTTCGTTGGCATTCATATTTGAGCTTGTGCCAGAACCTGTTTGAAAAATATCAACGGGGAAATGCTCAACATGCTCGCCATCAATAATACTTTGACAAGCTTGCTCAATAGCATCGGCTTTAGTTTTACTTAAATGACCAAGCTCGCAGTTACTTTGCGCAGCAGCTTGTTTTATATAAGCCAGTGCAGTGATAAATTGCTTTGGCATAGATAAACCACTAATGGCAAAGTTATTAACTGCTCGTTGTGTTTGCGCCTGATAGAGCGCATCAGTAGGTACTTGTAGCTCGCCCATGCTGTCTGATTCTGTTCTAAAGTTGCTCATAAGTGTGCTCCTTAAAAAGGGTTGAATTCGTGACTAAGAATACGAGCTTCACGCTCAAGTATTAAAAATTGTGCAGTATTGTTATGCACTTTATAAAACCGTTTTAGTGCTAATAAAGGTTTGTATAACTGCTCTAAACATTGTTTACGAATAGCATTATGTATAAGAGGGTCGCACATTTTGTTCATAATTTCATGGTGTGTGCGTCTAAGATAAAACTCTTGAAGCAAGGGATTATGTTGTTGCTCAAATTTTTTGGCGACGTTAAGGGCGGTTTCTATGTAATCGGCAACGAGCATGGGTGCATGCAGGCCAGGTCTTAAGCAATGACAAGAGAGTTCTTGATGGTAACGATGCTGGGCATAATTTAAAGACATAAAAAAACCGACTCAATTTAACGATAATAGTT
Organism: Pseudoalteromonas sp. S8-8; assembly: GCF_000497875.1. Lineage (NCBI taxonomy): Bacteria > Pseudomonadati > Pseudomonadota > Gammaproteobacteria > Alteromonadales > Pseudoalteromonadaceae > Pseudoalteromonas > Pseudoalteromonas sp. S8-8. The sequence goes on along the minus strand of NZ_AUTR01000010.1, from coordinate 84,450 downwards.
ATCATTACATTTAATCGGTTTCAGTGTAAACAGTTATTATAAAAATTATTTGTGATACTAATTTGAGTATTAATTGTAGCCAAGAATAAATATCTGATCTGTTTCATGTTTGGTCATCGCCTGTTGATTATGTTTAGGGTGCGAAAGTAAATCGATTACTGTAGCTCTCATATCAACGGCGTAACTATGATCGTCGGTGGTTTTTTCGGTTATAGCAATGGCCGCGTCTACAGCGGTATAAGGGGGTATATGCATAATTTTATCCTTTGAAATTTAATATAAGTTAAACCCTTTAGTGGGTTAACAATATAAAGCATATTACGTACCAACCATAATGATCCGGCTCAACCATATGATAGTTATAGTATTTAAAAATTACCTTTTTTTCATCACGACAAAATAAGCTAAATTTGCTTTACTGTTGTGCATTAATCTACAATTTTGGTGCACAGTAATGACAAAGCCATTTTCACAAGCCTGTGAAAACAATAAAACCCCTATTTTAGAGCAATTAAAAGTTGTATTAAAAAATACTAAAACAGTACTCGAAGTTGGCTCAGGAACCGGCCAGCATAGTGTTTTTTTTGCAGAGCAATTACCAAATTTACAATGGCATACAAGTGATCGCGCTATAAACCACGAAGGGATTAACTTATGGCACCGCGAAGCTAATTTAACTAATTTGCATGCACCACTTGAGCTTGATTTAAATAATGAGTGGCCAGTAGATAAGGTTGACGCTATTTATACTGCAAACACATTTCATATTGTAAGTTGGCAATTAGTTGAGCGTTTTTTTGACGGTGTTAAACGCCACTTAAATAGCGACGGTATGTTGTGTATTTATGGGCCATTCAAATACCAAGGTGAATTTACCAGCCCAAGTAATGATGACTTTAGTGCCTTTTTAACAGAGCGCGATCCGTTAAGTGGAATAAGAGATTTTGAAGCAGTTGAACAACTAGCTAAGCAAGCAGGGCTTACGCTTATTAGCGATACAGCCATGCCTGCAAATAATCAGTTACTCGTTTTTAAACGGCAGTAATGAGCTACATTGCTCTTTATATATATCAATATGGCCGCGTTCACGCTTTAAGTAGTCGCTTATTGCATTACTAAAGTCGCCATCAACAATATGGTGAGCAGAGTAGGTAAGTACGGGTTCAAATCCGCGTGCTATTTTGTGCTCACCTTGTGCACCCGAATGAAAACAGTTGAGTTTATGCTTTATTGCAAACTCAATACCTTGGTAATAACACAATTCAAAGTGCAGCGAATCTACTTCCTCACTTGCTCCCCAGTAGCGCCCATAAAGCGTATTTTTACCTACTAAACTAAGTGTTGCAGCAATCACGTTATCGTCTCTTTTGGCCAGCATAATAACGAGAGTATTAGCCATTAAGGCATGTAAAAGCGTAAAAAACTCCATATTTAAATAGCCCAAATGACCAGAGCGCTTTAAGTAGGTACGCTGATAAAACTCACAAAACAATTGCATTATCTCGGGCGTAATTTGCGTTCCTTGCAGCCATTCAATATCAATGTTCTGTTGCGCTATTTTAGCTCGCTCTTTTTTAAGTGACTTACGTTTTCGTGAGCTAAGCATCTGCAAAAAGTCGTCAAAGGATTCATAACCTTTATTAAACCACTGAAATTGCACACCCACTCTTAACATGGCGTGTTGCTCAGTTAATGAGGTGGCTTGGGCTTGGTCGCAAAAATTAACATGCCATCCCGACCATCCTTGCTGAGCACTGTGTAAGCTAAGTTGCTCTGTAATGTATTGATATACCGCATTTGGATTAGCGTGCTCGATAGCAATGCGCTTGCCTTCAATAGGGCTAAAAGGAATGCCAGATAGCCACTTGGGATAATATTCTAAACCGTGTTTTTCGTATGCCTCAGCCCAGGCCCAGTCAAATACATACTCGCCGTATGAATGACTTTTTAAATACCCGGGTGCAAGTGCAACGAGCGTATCATCTTCAAAAATAGCGAGGTGATGGGGCTGCCAACCGCTTTTTTGTGTTACGCATTGGCTTTGTTCAAGGGCATATAAAAAAGCATGTTGAGTAAATGGTTCATCACCAAATAAACGTTGCCACTGCGCCTGATCAATCTCATTAATACTGCTAAACCATTGGTGCGAAAACGTTCCCATGACTACTTACCTTGTAGTTGTTCTAAGCTGTTCTACGTTTTTAATAAACGTACTAATTTGCATTTTAAGCTCGGTAAAATGAGGATTATAAGTTAAGCGCTGTAAAGCCGGATAGTGTTTTAAGTTGGCGCTTGTACGCTCTCCTAGTTGTGGGTTTTTAGTTGTTTTACATGTTTTATATAGGGACTCGTCGTTAATAAAGCTGCCACAATTGCGATAAGTTGCGTTAATTCCATAATGTGGATTTTGCGGTGAGTTAACAACAGCAATATGCGACATACCATGAACCTTTTTACATTGAGGTGTTGTGCATTGCGGATTATTTACTGTGTAGTCACTAGCAAAGTCTGGCGGTAAAATATTGGTGCTTCCATAAAGTACTAAAGTATCGAGCGGTTTATATTCGGTTGAATTACCTTTGTGTAATGCACTCAATAACTTTAGCGTGGCACGCGTGTCTATCGTGGTATCAATATCGCTAAGTACACTAAAAATAGGTAATTTAAGTGCAGGGCGTTTGTTTAAGCTACTTACGCTTGCAAGTGACATTGCATCGTACGAAGCGGCAGCTGCATTTAAAGGAAATGACTCATACTTAGCAAAGTCTACATCGGCGTCTTTATCAATCCAATTAACAAAGGGTATGGCATCAATCCACTTTGCTATCCAGCCGTACTTATTATGTGGCTCAGAGCCGGGCGAATAAAGCATAAGCGCTTTAATTTTAGGGGATACAGTGTGTTTGGTTGCGTAATCAATAAGTAACGCTGCACCGGTAGAGTAACCTGCGAGTATCACCTCATCAAAGTCTTGCACCGAGCGTTCAATACCGTATTTTATTGCTTGTTGCCATTGGCTAACGTCTACATTGAGTAAAGCACTTGCGGCGCTTCCATGTCCTGGTAATAAAATAGTACGCACAGTATAGCCTTGCTGATAATACACTTGTGCTAAATCGTGATACGTAAAGGGTGAATCAGTTAGCCCGTGGATTAGTAGTGCAACTTTATTACTGTTTGGATGCGTGAGCTCAAAAGGAGCAATAATATCTGCAATAGTAGGGTCAGGTTTTCGCGTACCTTGTGTTACTAATTGCTGATAGGTTTGTGTAATAACAGGGCATGGCATATTTGCACGTGGATTGGCTTTATTTATATGTTTATATGCAAAATCTAAGTAATCGTTAAATGGCAAAAGGGCGTGGTAATTAAAGCGCTGGTGGTTGTGCTCATTTTCAAAGCGTAATAAGCCTTGTTGCTTACTTTTTGTTATAAATTTAAAGTCGCTCGCCTGCGATATACAGTTTTGAGCGACAGCTGTATGAGAAAAAACACTTAAAACAAAACCAAAAGCTACTCTTAAAAATACTCTTAAAACTATTCTTAAAATTAAACCACTATTGTTCATTAACTTCTGCATATTGGACAAGACACTCGGTTAGCTTAATGAGTTCAAGCGGTTTTGCAAGATGTTGATTAAATCCAACTGCTTGTGCATGTGCTTTATCCTCTGGCATTACGTCGGCAGTTAAAGCAATAATAGGGAGTTCTTGTTCGGTTTTAAACTGGCGGATCAGTGCCGTTGCTCTATAGCCATCCATTACAGGCATTTGGCAATCCATAAGCACTAAGTCAAAATGCTGCTTTTTCACTATATCGACCGCCAACTCACCGTTTTCTACCATATACGGCACAATCCCTAACGAGCCAAGCATCGCTTTAATAACCATTTGATTTACAGGGTTATCCTCTGCGACCAAAATGTCTAGCGAAGTAATATTAGTATTATCAAATGTAATAACATGTTCTTTTTTAGGCTCTGTTGTTTCTAATCGCATTGAAAATGTAAAAGTAGAGCCTTTATCTATTTCACTTTTAAGGGCTATTTCTCCCCCCATTAATTGGCTTAGCTCTTTTGCTATTGTTAAGCCAAGTCCTGTACCGCCAAACTGCCTTGAGGTAGAACTATCAGCTTGGGTAAATGCGTTAAATAATTTTTTATGCTGGCTTGGTTTTATACCTATTCCTGTATCACTAACGTTTATAACAAGCTGTACTTTATTGGCGGCAGTAAACTCTGTTTCTATGTTTAAAGCAACGCTGCCTTGGCTTGTAAATTTAATCGCGTTACTACATAAATTAAGTAATACCTGCTCAATTCGCATAGGATCACCAATAAACCAGGTATTTAAAGGTAGCTTTGAGTTAACTTGCCAGTTAATACCTTTGTTAACTGCGCTTTGTTCAAACATATTGTCTATGCGTGTTATTAAGGCACCTAGGTCGAATGCAATAGATTCAATAACTAACTTTTGGGATTCTATTTTTGATATATCAAGAATGTCATTAATTAAGTTTAATAAACTTTTAGATGATGAGTTTATTTTATCTAAATAGCCAATGAGTGTACTTGCACTGTCTGTTTCTCGGGCAAGTGAAGAGAAACCAATAACGGCGTTTAATGGTGTACGTATTTCGTGGCTCATATTCGCTAAAAATTGGCTTTTAGCCTGATTAGCTAAATCAGACTGCTGCTTTGCTTGTGCGAGTGAGTGTGTACGCTCTGCAACTTGACGTGTAAGTGCAATTTGTTGCTGATTAAACAGCAGTAAAACCATTAAAATTAAAGAACATACGACAACTTGAAGTATGAGCAATAATAGAGTTAGTTGGCTATTATGTTGTGTTAAAAAGCTTTCTTTAAGGGCTAGTTTTACAATCCATTTTTGCCCTGCAAAGTCCACGTCAAACGACATTAAACGGCTACCTTTGGCTTGCTGAACATCTTGAGAGTAATTACTATAAAACGGCGGTGTGTTTGTATCTTCGTATATACCAATCGAAAACATATCAGACTGTTCTTTAGAAATGGCCTGCTCAATAATACTACGCACTAAAAATATACCAGTGGCATAGCCTTTAATTGTTTTTTCATCGTTATATTGAGAGTACACAGGGGCAAATAATAAATAGGCTGGTTTAGGTTGTTTGGTTTGCACCAACTGAATTATTTTAGTTCCGACTGGCATGTACTTTATAGCGGGGTTAAGCAGAGAGTTTTTTCGATCAGGGTTTGAAAATACATTAAAGCCAATCGCTTTTTGATTACCATTAAAAGGAGCTATGTATTTTACTATAACAAGGGGATCGTTAATTTCAAGAGGCTCGCCAACTATATCAATATCTAAATGGTAAATGTTTGATATTTCTTGAGCAAAGACTTCGCGTTGATCTTGAGGTATTTTTGCATTCCACGATAAAGCGTTAATAAACTCGTATTGAGTTAGTAACTGACTAGCATAAGAATAAAAATCTTGCTGGCTCAGCATGGGAGATGATTGAACCTGACTTGCTAAGCTCTGCACTGCAATAATACTGCGATTTGTATATCTATAAAGGCTGTTTTCTATAACGTGGACTTCACGTTCGGCAATTTTAATAGTGCTTATACGATTTTCCTGATCGTATAATTGTGTTGTTACCGCGACTGATAAAAATAAAACTGAGCATACTGCAATTGTCGGAAATGCCGATATAGTATGTTGATTAGACTTTTGTGGTAATAAAGAAAGTAAAAACGGAGTCGCAATTAATACCCCTAATGTATCGCCAAGCCACCAGTAAATAACATTATTCCAATGATTATCAATACTGTAAATCGAGTTAAATTGACTCAGTGCGAATACGCCAAAGTTAGCTGAAATTAAGCTGACCAATATGGCTATGACAAGAATAAAGTAAATTATATTCTTGCGCTTTTTAAAGCGCAGCGGGTGACCAAGCCAATACTTTAAAAGAGCTGCGCCGACCATTGCCTGTATAACAACACCAAAGGCGATATACATAGCCTCGTTAAATGAGTTACCGACCAGGACTAGCTCATGAGCTGAACTATCAAAAATATTAAGGTTAAAGGCAATTGCAGCTATAAATAAAGGCGGGATAAAGCGCCACCACCAAATATAACAACCGACTAGAGCTATGCCGGCAGGTAACCAAATTGGAATTATTTGCGAGTTAAAAGCAAGTTTAGTGAGTGCTATGCCGACTAAAAAATATGCTAAAGCAAACATGATGTAAAAAATAATGGAATGATTTTTAGAGTTAAAATTTTTCACATAAGGTCCAAGCAATTATTATTATCGTTTTGAAATATCAGTATAGCTAACAGTAAGTTATTTTGGTTATTTTTATAATGGTAACTGTTTTTTGCTAAATGACTGCTTTAACACGACTGTTGATTCTATATTTGCAATACAACTTAAACTACCTAGCTGATGTTTTACAAATGTTTCGTAGCTCTCAAGATCATGTGCAATGATTTTTAATAAATAATCATAGCTTCCTGATATTACACAACACTCTAATACATGTGGTAACTTTTCTACATGTTGCTCAAATTGCTCTGCAGCACTTACCGAGTTTTGGCTTAATCGTACGAATGCATATACCAACACATTAAGGTTAAGTGCTTTAGGATTTATGGCGGCGTGGTAGCCGGTAATAATGTTTTCTTGCTCTAACTTTTTTATACGCCTTAGGCAAGGTGTATCCGATAGGTTAATACTGCTGGCCAAGTCTGAAACCGACATACGAGCTTGGCTTTGCAGTGCAATGAGTAATTGCTGATCTTTTTTATCTAACATAGTTGTCGGCTTTTATTAATTATTTTTATATTTGTAGTGATTATTGCTAAGTATTGCAGTTTTTACTAATTTTTTTGGCGTTTTACCCTCATTGAACTCTGTTAGCATTTAACTATAAAAATAATAGAGCACACCAATGAACACACATACCGCTATTTTCGATCACTGGATACGAACAGAGTTTGTCACTTTAAATAGTGAATTAGAGCAGCTTTATTGGCAGCAAACCGATAAAGCAAATGTAGAAGGAATAGGTGAGGCCTTAAAGCAACAATTAGAAAAAGAAGGCAACGCATTAATTAGCAATTTATTAGCCGAGGGAAACACAGATCAAGGCTTTGATAGCGCTTTTGACTTACTCGGTAACGTAGGATTGTTTATGGCGGCGTGTAGGCGCCATGAAATTACTGAGCCAAGCAGAGAAACTACTTCCCCACTAATAGAAGCCTCAGCGCTTGCTATGCATATAGGCGCATCCATTGGCGTAACCCCTCGTTTTGCTACCGCCCACTTAACTACTCATAACAAAGCACTTAACGGTATTTATAAACGATTTACCAATTTACCCGACGAAAAGCTATTTCTTGATTACAACACCCAAGGTATTTTGGCCTATAAACGTGCAAGTGATGCTTTATTAAAAATATTGCCGTTAGGTATCTCACACCCCCTGTGTGGTGAGTTATTAAAAGTAGCCAAACAAGCACTTATAGATGTAATTGAGTCAAACAATGCACTTTATTCTGAGCTCGATACAGATCGCTTTTTTAACTGCGTTCGCCCTTATTATAAACCGTACCGTGTAGGTAAAGAGGTTTACAGAGGTGCAAATGCTGGTGACTTTGCAGGTATTAACGTGATTGATATGTTACTAGGGCTTTGTAGCGCAAATGAGCCTAGTTACTCGCAAATGCTGGTGGATAAGTTTTTATATATGATGCCAGAGGATCAACAAATCCTGCGAGAAGCCATGCGTATGCAAAGCTTTATGGATGACTTTTTACAAGCAGAGCAATATAAAAATACAGATTGGTTTAAAAGCCACGCAACGTTATTTATCCAAGTGTGTAAATTACATGGTGACACCGCAGTCGGTCATCATAATCAACTGGTTGAAAAGTTTATTGCTCAGCCTTCAAAAAATATGCAACAGCAGCATATGAGCAAGGTAACAGCAAGTGGTCCGCCGCTTCATGTGTTGCTTGATTCGCTCGAAAAATTAAGAGATAGGCGAGCCAGCGCAAAACGCGACGATATAAAAACACGTTTTGACGATCTAAATACACTTAAAAAATGGGTTAAATAGCATGCTTAAAAATGATTTTTGTATGGCTGATGGCTGTTATTTACTAAACCACTCGGTAGGGCGTCCTCTTAAAAATACGCAGCAATATTTAGCACAGCACTATTTTTTACCGTGGGAGAGCTCAAATCAAGAACCTTGGCAACAATGGCTGCCCGCAGTTGAGCAATTTACTACCGCGCTTGGTAAGTTATTTAATGCGCCTAGTTCGCAGTTTTGTCCTCAGGTTAATTTATCAAGCGGCTTAACAAAGTTGCTTATGTCGCATCCACGGCTACAGCAAAAAAATTGTAAAGTGCTTATGGCGCAAAGTGATTTTCCGAGCATGGGTTTTGCAATGCAAAAAGCATTACCAGAGTGCGCACAAATTATGTTTATACCAGAGCACGAAAACCTAACTGATATTAGTGTTTGGCAGCGTTATATAACTGGTGATATCGATTTAGTTTTTATAAGCCATGTGTATTCAAATACAGGTGTACAGGCGCCTGTATACGATATTGTAGCTATAAGTAAATTAACCAATAGCTTGTCAATAATTGATGTTGCTCAATCAGCGGGTGTTATACCGCTTGATTTAAGCATACTCGATGCTGACTTTATGATTGGCTCGAGCGTTAAATGGTTATGTGGTGGCCCAGGTGCAGCTTATTTATGGGTTAACAAAAACCAAATAGAGTATTGTGAGCCTAAAGATGTGGGTTGGTTTTCGCATCAAAATCCATTTGAGTTCAATATAAACCACTTTGAATATAACGCCAGTGCGCTCAAATTTTGGGGGGGCACTCCCTCTGTAGCGCCTTATATTATTGCCGCAAATAGCATTGCTTACTTTGCAGAGCTAACTGCTCACAAGGTAAGGAATCATAATTTAGCTATGCTTACGCTTATTCATGAGCAACTAGGCAAATATGTTGCATCACCTATGAGTAGTGATAAATGCAGCGGGACTGTTATTTTGTTTTTTAACAAGCAGCAAGACCATGTACTTACAGAGCTTAATAAAGCGAAAGTCAGTGTAGATGCTCGCAAATTTGGAATACGAGTATCGCCACATATTTATAATACTAAAGAAGACGTTGCGCAATTTATTTCTATAGTAAAACGAGCGCTTAAGGGTTTTGGCTAAGCTGCTGTTTTCTTTGTTTTAATGACTCTATTTTTTGCTGCGTTTGATTAATTGATGCGTCGTAAGCTTGCTTTAACGAATTTGTTTTAGTTGCGATAGCATCAGCAATAGACGAAGCGCCTAAACGATTGGCTTTATCTTGAGTCATGTAATCTATCTGCTGTTTTTTAGCTGCGTATTCTTTTTGGCTTTGTGCAATAGATAGCTCAAGACGCTTTATTTCTCGTTCTATTTGTTGAACTTCTAAGTAGTCATCCACAGAGGTGTCGGTAATACCTTTACCGGGCGTAGAGCTTTTGTATGCTTCAATTACGTTTATATCTTTAAGAGTAATAACTTGTGCATCTTTAGCGCAAGGCGTTTGGCTAAAGGTAGGAACGCCCTTAATTACACACTTATACACTGTTGTACTTTGTGCCAAGGTAAAAAATGGTGCTGCCGCGCAAACTGATAGCAATATGAACCGGATCATAGCTAAACCTAAAAGTGGCTAAAGTTATGTTAATAATGCCCTAAGTTATTACTAGGCACAATTTGTTTAGTTTTTATAATTTTTAGGTACAAAAAAACCACAATTAAGTGGTTTAAATTAAGTATGGTCCAGAGGGAGGAATAGACTTGCTTACATCCATGTAATCAATCGCTGCGCGACGCTTGCAGCGGCCCAAAATGTTCCAGACATTTTGTCGAACCCTGTCGAGGGTTCTCACCCTCCCAATTTAGTATCGGTGTTAAATTTTAGGCACAAAAAAACCACAATCAAGTGGTTTAAATTAAGTATGGTCCAGAGGGAGGGATAGACTTGCTTACATCCATGTAATCAATCGCTGCGCGACGCTTGCAGCGGCCTAAAATGTTCCAGACATTTTGTCGAACCCTGTCGAGGGTTCTCACCCTCCCAATTTAGTATTGGTGTTAAAATTTAGGCACAAAAAAACCACAATTAAGTGGTTTAAATTAAGTATGGTGGAGAGGGAGGGATTCGAACCCTCGATAGAGCTACAAACTCTATACTCCCTTAGCAGGGGAGCTCCTTCGGCCACTCGGACACCTCTCCAACGCATAACCGTTTGTATTGATGGAAGTAAAAAAAGCCACCAATTAAAATATGGTGGAGAGATAGGGATTTGAACCCTAGATGGGCTATAAACCCATGCCGGTTTTCAAGACCGGTGCATTCGACCACTCTGCCATCTCTCCGTGACGCAGAATAATACTTAGGTGATACCGCTGTGTAAATAGCAAAATGACTGTTTGCCTAAAAAACGTACGTAAATGAGGTTTTTTTTGTAAATAAGGGGAAATTAAGGCAATTTTTAATAAAATAAATAGGTTGCAGCAAACAAGGGGGAGCTAAATAAGTGACTTCATTTAGTGGTTGAGTGTTCGCTGCACCGAAAAATAATCATGGTTGGGTGATTATTTATATTGAGCTGCGCCGCTAAGTGCTAGTCTTTTACCAATAGTGTTAAGTCTAGCTAACATTCTTGCTTTACGGTTAGTTGGTTTAACTGCTACTTGAGCTGCTGCTGTTTGATTTAATGTGTTAATTGGTTTCATTATTTTGCTCCGGGTTGTATATGTTGAAATCGCGTGCATTTTGCACGTTGTTTGATTAAAAAGACAACGATAAAAATTGAGCCTGACGGATTAGTTAAACTAATCCTTATTGATTTTATTAACGTGCGGTTCAGTGTTTTTTATTATAGTTTTTGCATAAATAGTTAAAATAAAATCGTCTTTACTCTCGCCAATACTGGTGTTTGTGTGTTTTTTTATTTATTTATATGCATTTTAAACAAACTTTTTGACTAGTTATTCAGATTAAAAAAACTCAATTAAACTCTTTTTTATTCGTTCTTAAATACATTGTTGGAAACAAAAGCTTGTCACTACTAATAATTATTAAACCAAGTACAAAAAAACAGAGTGAAAAATCACTAATGTGGCTTAAAAGCATCTGTAAAAAACGCAGTTTTTCTTATTGTATGTTTACTACAACGGGAAACTTTAACGATGACTGTGCTCAAATAAGGTTGCTACTGAGTAAATTTACCAAAGTAGTTGTACTTGGCGGAGACGGTACATTGAGCTTGGCGGTTAATGCGTTAATAGGGAGTAGCTGTACGTTAGCATTATTGCCTTGCGGTACAGGTAATGATTTCTCGAGAGGGTTTAGTTGCAAAGAAGATGATTGGCGAAAGGCATTATTTAATACACCGACAGCAATTGATGTAGGAAAAATTAATAGTCGCTATTTTATTAATATTGCAGGGGTAGGGTTTGATGCTCATGTAGTTAAAGCGATTAATGCTAAAGCTAGTTTTTCATCTTTTGATTACAGTTGGACGAGCATTAAAGAGCTATTTTATTATCAAGCTCAGCAGTTACAAGGTACGTTTAATAACGATGTTCGGCAGTATAAAAATTTAATTACCGTATTTGCTAATCATAAGTACTTTGGTGGTGGTCTAGAAATAGCGCCAAAAGCAGATTTAACTGATGGGCTGCTTGAGTGTTATCAAATGCGATCGGGTGGGCTTTTTTATAATGTAATAAGCTTTATGAAGTTGTTTTTTAAGCGCCATCAGCATATAAAAAACCTTAACTACAGTCGCTTAAATACAGCTTCTATAAAAACTGAAGGGTTATTGATTGAAGCAGATGGTGAACTGGTAGGTAAAACTCCTGCCGTTATTAGTGTGCATGGGCAGGTTTTACTTTTTCATATGCCAATAAAAAAGCGCCTAAAGTAGGGTAGGCGCTTTTACGTTAGTTGCGTTAATAACGCGTCTAACTGGGGACGGAGCCACTTTTAGCCATTGCTCTATTAGCTAAAAAGGCGTTAATTCGTTTTGTTGGGGTAAGCACAATGGCGTTACCTAATAGCACTAGGCTAAATCCTGCAAAGGTATTTGCGTGCCATTCAAAGCCTTCAAAAAAGCTACTCAGTGTTACTGCCACTAATGGGAATAAAACAATAACGTAGCTGGCTTTTTCAGGGCCTATATTTCTAAGTAGAGCAAAGTAGCAACCAAAAGCGATTACAGTGCCAAATATTGATAGATAAAGTAGTGATAGCCAGTAACTTGGTGGAGCGTTTAAACTAAATTGCACATCGTTCATTAATACATATAAAGCCAAGCCTATAGCGCTGTATAACATGCCCCATGCATTGCCTTGCAATACACCAATTTGTTTACGAGAATTACGAACGCTTACCATATTCCCTAATGAAGCCACAAAGGTGCCACCAAGGGCAAGTAGTAACCCGACCAATGCACCATTACTCAAGTCGAACTGCTGTAACTGTGGCCAAAACAGACACGTAATACCTAATACAGCGAGTACAGCACCTGTATAAATTCGTTTTGAGATTGGCTTACCAAAAAATAACCGAGTATTGACTATGTTCATAACCAGCAGCATTGAAAAGGCAATAGAGGTCATGGCTGAGGTAAGGTGATTTTGTGCCCAGTAAAGCATTAAATAATTTAATCCAAAATTACAAATGGCTAATAAAACAAAAAAGCCATGATCCAGTAACTTAAATCGCATGTCGGGTTTTTTGTACGCTACATATAACCACATTAAAAGCGCTGCAATAGCAAAGCGATAAAATAACGATAACTCTACCGCAATATCACCTAACTGAAACTCTATGGCTAACCAAGTTGAGCCCCAAATTAAAACAGTTGTAATGTATAGCGCTGCACTTTTCATGGTTAGTCTCCAAAGCCCGATTGAATGGCTATTTTAAGACCTATCTGTATACTTACCATATACAGAAAAGTAAAAATGTAACCTATACAGATTTGGTGTGTGATGATAAGACAAAAAAATAGCCAAGGGCATGAGTTTTTATATCAGCAAGTTATTCAGTTGATTAGAGATATGAGCGCTCAACAAGTTTTACTCCCCGGCGAAAAACTTCCATCACTGCGTAAAATGGCAGATAACTTAAGCATAAGTATCCCCACTGTAAAACAGGCTTACCAGTCACTTGAAGATCAAGGGTTGGTAGAGGCGCGTGAAAAATCAGGATATTTTTTAAAAGTCGTTAGCATGGCGCACAATTTACCTAAGCGAGTTAAATTAAGTCGCGAACCTGTTGTGGTAAATAAACAAGCCTTAATAGAGCAGGTGTACAGCGCGATTCATCAAGCGAACGTAGTCCCTTTTGGTATCGCTAACCCAATTGCCGCAGCACCTACCGATAAAGCACTCGCCAGAAACATGCGCCGCGTAATGACAATTGCGGGCAGTAAAGCCATAAACTATGGCCCAACAGATGGGTTTGTACCGCTGAAAAAGCAATTAGTGCATCGCTATTTAGATTTTGGTATTGGCATTGATATGGACGAGCTTGTGATCACCAATGGTGCGCAAGAGGCCATGGCTATTGCGCTTAAGTGTGTAACAAAGCCAGGCGATGTAGTGGCTATTGAGACACCTTGTTATCACGGGATTATAGAGCTAATAGAAAGCTTAGGGCTTAAAGCGCTCGAAATACCACTGTGCCCAGATAATGGCATTTGGTTAAGTGATTTGGAGCGCGCTTTGAATGAGCATGACATAAAAGCGTGTTTATTCTCGACAGCAATTAGCAACCCTGTAGGCAGCTTTATGCCAGATACAAACAGGCAGCAGCTGGTGGAGTTACTCGAAAGCCACGACGTAGTGCTTATTGAAGATGACGTATACGGCGATTTATATTTTACGGCAAAACGAGGCACACCTGCTTTAGCGTACTCTAAAAAAGGATTAGTGATCAGTTGCTCATCTTTTTCTAAAACCGCAGCGCCTAGCTATCGTGTGGGTTGGGTCGTTGCCGGTAAATTTGCAACACAAGCGCGGCGATATAAACGAGCACTAAGTTGCTCCGCTTCGTTAATAAACCAATGGGCGTTATCAGAATTTATTGCCAGCGGCGAGTACGACCGTAACTTAAAGGTACTCAGGCAGCGCCTGCGCGATAACAAAGAGCGTATGCGATGGTGTTTACAACAAGCTATGCCAAAAAATACACGTATAAGCGATCCAAAAGGAGGCTGTGTAATGTGGCTAGATTTGGGAGGCGAATACGATAGCCAAAAATTATTTTTACTTGCTCTTGAGGTTGGTATTAGTATTACCCCTGGGCTTATTTTTTCAGCCTCTAATAAGTATAAAAGCTGCGTAAGGTTAAGTTATGGTGTGCCGTGGAGCGAGCAGATAGAGCAAGCAATTATTACTCTGGGTAAGCTCACTTTATTAGCTAAAAAGTAATACCAATCTGCTTATATATGGGGTCTATTTAACGTTAAGAAAATTACGCTAGAACTAGGCAAAAGTTTTTGTATCTAGTTGTTCTAAATAAAAAATTTTTAACGAAGTTATAGTGCAATTTAATTCGTTAAATTGATCAAAGATTTATGCAGGTTGGTATAAGTTTGGGAAACACAAAAAAGCAGCATTTAAGTAAACTTAAGTGCTGCCAAAGGGATGTTAAATAACGTTTGCTGTACTAATTGAGTTTAAAGCTAAATAATTGGTAACCTTTAAGCTCTGGCACTTGCATTACTAATTGCTCTTCTTGTTTTGCAATATCAGCAAAGTTTTCACATAAAGAGTTAGCTCTCTCTTCAAGTGCGCTTGCATGTAGCTCTACTTTTTCTTCTATTTGTGCACCCATATTTTCCATGCGTTGTTCAAAGGCATCCATATCGCCGCCTGAACCAAGTAACTCAGAACCTAAAGCCACTAAAATACTGCCCATTGATTGCATTACTGCTGATTCAACCGCTGTTTCTATCTGCTGCTCAAATTGTTGTTCAAAGTTTTCGCCAAATTGATTAAAACTTTGTTGGCCCATTACAAATGTACCTTGCTGGTAAAATGTGTTTTCTACCTCAATTTTAATGTCGTCCATAAGCTCAGACATATTATCAAGACCGTCAATATTAAATGCATTGCCTACTTCTTCTAATGCCACACCGGCAATTTTAACACCCTCTAACGCTATGTTAGCTACTTCAGGTAATTGAGTGCGTAAGCTGTCAGAGTACTTATTCAGTGCTTCGCGTTGTGAGCTATTAAGCGCTACAAGCTCGCCATTTACGGTTAAGTCACCATGGGCATTAAATTGCATAGTTTTATTATTGGCAGTAAAAATTTCTAATTCGTTTGGTTTAATACGTACATCGTTTTTAAATTCGACGTTACATTCATCGTTACTAAATGAAATTGTAGAATCGTTGTCGTTATGAGCCATAGCGGCTGGCGTACAAATTAATGCGCTAACTAATAGTAATTTTTTCATGTTTGTTCTCTACTTTTTGTTGATGACGATTAATTAATAACAAGTTTGATGCCAGTTTTATTTTTTCATAAAAAACAATTGATTAAGTGTTTTTATCTATTTTCTAGCAAGTCAAAATAATTAATAAATAGCTATTTTTTAGTCAAATTGGCTAACTAATAAAAATTAATAAATTTTATTTATCGATACGATAAAAAACTCTCACTTTCCTCAATTCAAATTTAGCGCTATTTATTCACATTACTGACATGAAGACTATTTACAGTAGTCGCGTGGCTTTATTTTGATGTTAATTTGCAGAGCACTTTGGCATTAAACATTTTTAATTTTACCGGCTATTGCGATAATAAAATCCTTGGTTGGTCTCAAACACTTTATGGAGTGGGTTGTGGGTAAGACATTTAGTTACGATGCGCTAGATGACGATTTTGTTGAAGACGAGTACGAAATGCTCGGACGTAATCAACACGATAAGAACAAGCAAAAGGTTAAAAAGAAGTTGGAAGACTACCTTGAGCAAAAACGCTTGCGTAAAAATCTAGGCGAAGACGATTTAAGCGATTACACCGATTAAATTTCACTAGTATAAATAAAATACCAATTAATATTGAGAGTTTAAATGTGCAGTTATGCGTATGTTTAAGTTTCAATAGTATTGGCAATAAAGAGGCCTTGCGCCTCTTTATTACTTTTTAAAGCGTACTTTTAGCCTGTGCTAATGCTTTTTGAATTGTAAGTTCTAGCTTTTCGGGCTTAGTAAAAGGTGCATAACGTTTAATTGGCGTACCATCTGCAGCAATTAAAAACTTAGTAAAATTCCACTTTATTTTACGTGTTAAAAAACCAGGTAAAGCCGATTTCAAGTGACGAAATACAGGATGTGCATGCTCACCGTTTACATCTACTTTGGCCGCCATTAAAAAACTCACACCAAAATTAATTAAGCACCCTTGCTCTATTTGTGTAGCGTCTCCGGGTTCTTGCTGACCAAATTGATTGCACGGAAATCCCAGAATAACTAAACCTTGGCTGGCATATTTATTATGCAAAGCTTGAAGCGACTCGTATTGGTAGGTAAATCCACATTTACTTGCGGTATTAACAATAAGCACAACCTTCCCTTCAAAATCATTAAAGTTGATAGGTTGACCCTGCAAGCTTGTTGCGCTTAATTGATGGAATTTGTGCATATTGGCGTCTTTTTATTGTTGTTAGCCGCATTTTAACCTGAGTGCAGTATTTCATAAAGTATAAAGATCGCACTAATTTAAAATTAGAAATAGCCCCATACCGGCAAGCGTAGTGTAATAAATATTATGTGTTTTGTAGGCAACAATAATGGCGACTATTGCTGCGCTTAAATAAGGGTTTTGCCAGTTTAAGTTAATGCCATCTTCATTCAAAAACACGATAGGCACCCAAATTGCTGTAAGCACTGCTGGTGCGCTAAAGCTTAAAAATTGCTGCATTTTAGGGCCTACTTTAAACGGCAAAGCACGGTGTAAAAATAAATAACGCGTAAAAAATGTAATGCACGCCATGAGTAAAATAGTCGTCATCATGGCGTTACTTCCTTTTTAGTGGTTAGTCTTGCTGTGCTGTAACCTGCGGCCATTGCCAGCAGCGCTGAGCAAACAAGCCATAACTCAAATCCTGTGCTTTTTAAAAGCGTTGCGCTAATGCCTGCTACAATTACCGTAACGAGTGAGGCCAGATTTTTAATGCCCGGAATAACCAAAGCTATAAACGTGGCAGCAATGGCAAAGTCGAGCCCTAAATTAGTTAAGTCGGGCAGCATTGTGCCTGCTACAATGCCAATTAACGTCCAAATATTCCATGCAATATAAAAGCTAAAACCAGCGCTCAATGCGTATATTAAACGTGTTTTTGTTCTGTACGCTTTTCTATGGTGAGAAAATGCAAATAGCTCATCGGTTAATACAAAACTTACTGGTAAGCGCCAACGCATAGGTTGGTCAATTACCTTATGACGCACAGCTAAACCGTATAAAAAGTGCCGAGAGCTAATAATAAATGTTGTGAATAAAATTGTGAGCAATGGTGTGTTGCCCGCCATAAGTTCAATTGCAACAAGCTGTGCAGAGCCTGCAAAGACTAATAACGACATTGCTTGGGTTTCTAGTGCACTAAAGCCATTTTGAATCGCTAAAGAACCACATAAAATACCCCAAGGAACAACGGCTAAACACAGAGGTAGCATATCTAAAAAGCCTTTTAAAATAGCTTTTTTAACTGGTTGCATGATATTTACTCGCACGGCTTGTAGAATGGCTCATAAGGATACCTTAATATTATGATGTTAAAGTAGTTAACGAATTAGATAATACTGTTTTTTTAAGGATAGGCGCAATGACGACGTTAAAAGTGTGGGATGGGTTTATTAGATGCTTTCATTGGTTTTTGGTTGTAAGTATTGCGGTGCTTTATTTTAGTATTGAAGAGGGCATGATTGAGCTTCATTTTGTTGCTGGGTTCTTTACTTTAGCACTCATCGTAACGCGTTTAATATGGGGCATTATCGGAAGTAAAACCGCGAGATTAAGTGGGTTGCTGCACTCTCCTCGTGCTATTTTAAAGGCACTAAAGACACCAAGCGACTCGCTAGGTCATTCAGCACCTGGCAGTTGTATGGTAATGGTATTTTTTATAATTATAATTACGCAGCTTATTACCGGGTTAATGAGTAGTGATGGCATTTTAACTGACGGCCCGCTTGCTCAGTATGTGTCTAGCGATACGATTGATTTTGCAAATTGGCTACATGAGCTGAATTTTGACATTTTACTTTATGCTATTGGTTTACATGTATTAGCTATTATTGTTTATAGAATAAAAGGTAAGCCGCTAGTTAAGGCGATGATCACAGGCTCAAAAGAGTTAAAAGCGGATGACTCTGAGGCTAAAGTAACAAAAGCGTCTTGGCCTGCGTGGCTAATATTTATATCTTTATTGGTGTTGCTGATATTTACGTGGGCAAAAGAACCTTTAACTTATTTATTTAGTTAAAAACACATTAAACCAACCTTAAAGGGTTGGTTTTTATTTTTGGTTACATTCTTTTGTTTGATTGTTATGCGGGGCCGAATTATAATCGCCGCATTGCTGGCAAACTAATCGAAAGATTAGGGCGCAAAGTTTCCGGTCTAAGGCTTTTTATAAAGCTATGGTAGCGGGACTACTGCATAACGTGTTGTTATGTATCACTTGCCCTCAGTGTATTTTTTGTGTATCCATAGTGTATGGATAAGATTTTGTAACTCTTAAGGTGTTGCCGTGTTTATGCATACGTCGTTGGCCTGTGGAAAGTGGTCAACAATAGGTTGCTTAAATCATCATACCCAATTGTTTATTGGCGATGTGGTGAGTGTAACCTTTTATGACATGCAAGGAGAGCTAGTTAGTTTATCATTTGATTACAAAATCACCTCGCTTGAACAAGGTGAACCTCACGCATGGCCACGTTTAGTTGCCGAGCATATTAACGTGCATGTACCCCTTGTTAGCGCAGGTAAAATGACCGAACAAGGTTTAATTGTAGCCTATAGAAACAATGAAATTTTTGCTTTGCAAAGCAGTGGTATATGTAAAGCGCATGTCGATTTTCATTGTATTGCAAAATGCGATGAGCGTGTTGTTAATAACCTTGATACTTATGATTACGTGTACCCTGAAAATTGTGAAAACTATAATGCGGGTACAAAGGTATTGCAGCCAAAAACAGGGCATGTTTATCAATGTAGGCCTTGGCCATTTAATGAGTTTTGCCGCGCGAGTGACGATAAAAAGTTTATGTTCGAGCCCGGTATTGGACAAAGTTGGGCTATGGCTTGGCAGCAAATATAAGGCTTAAGTGAATTATCTTCCCAAAGGTATAGCGGTTTTAGTAATGAAGCGTTTACCGTTTTAGCCCACCCAACTATTGGATGGGCTTTTTTATTTTTATGATAAACTGCAAATCACATTATTTTTTTAATTGGTTTTGTTGTGTCTCGTCCTGACTACTCTTTAAGTTTATTACCTAATTTCCCGATTGCTAAACAGCAAGCCCATACATTAAGTACTCATAATAAAATACGCACTGATAATTACTATTGGATGCGTGATGACGATCGTCAGGATGAGCAAGTACTTGCACATTTACATGCTGAAAATGCATATTGTGATGAACAGTTAGCTGCAATGAAGCCACTCCAAAATACACTTTTTGAAGAGTTAAAAGCACGCATTGTAAAAGACGATAACTCGGTACCCGTTAAAGACGGGAAATACTGGTATCACTCAGAAGTTCGTGGTGATGATGAGTACTCTCGCCATTATAGAAGCACGAGCATAAAGGCTGATAATAAAGAGCTTTTACTCGATGTGAATATATTAGCTGAGGGATTTGAGTTTTTTGAGCTAGGAGAAGTCGCACTAAGCCCATGCGAGCAGCTTATGGCTTACTCTGAAGATACTGAAGGGCGTCGTATTTATAATGTTCGCTTTAAAAGCTTAACGACCGATGAAATGCTACCTGATGTACTTGAAAATACAGAAGGGCAGGTTGTTTGGGCTAACGACAATAAAACTGTTTTTTATGTAAAAAAAGATTTAAAAACGCTACTAGGATACCAAGTATTTAGGCATGAGCTTGGCAGCGAGCAAAGCCAAGATGTAATGGTTTACGAAGAGCAAGACAGCAGCTTTTTTATGGGGCTTGGTAAAAGTCGCGACGAAGGCTTAATTATTATTGATTTAGCATCGACAGAGACCAACGATACATGGGTGCTTGATGCTAATAAGCCCACTGACGAATTTAAAGCATTAATGCCGCGTGAAGATGGCCACGAGTTTGACGTAGATAAGCTAGGTGACACATTTTATATTGTGACCAACTGGCAAGCTAAAAACTTTAGATTAATGACGGCAACAAACGAAACGATTGCTGATAAAACACAATGGTTTGAGCATACAGCTCACAGAGAAAATGTACTGCTTGAAGGTGTAGAGTTATTTAATGACTTTTTAGTATTGAGTGAACGCGAGCAAGGGCAAGCTCGATTTGTAGTTGTTAATAGGTTAGGGGATCGTATGGTACTTGAGTTTGCCGATCCTTGTTATTATGCTGCAATAGCAATGAACCCAGAGCCAGACACACGCACTGCGCGTATTTATTACTCAAGTTTAACAACACCAGGCTCTTTATATGATGTTGATTTAGCAACTGGCGAAAAAACACTACTTAAACAGCAAAAAGTACTCGGTAGTTTTAATGCCGATGACTATCAGTCGGAGCGATTAATGGTAACTGCTCGCGACGGAGTTAAAGTACCTGTATCTGTTGTTTATCGAAAAGACAGCTTTAAAAAAGATGGCACAAATCCGTTATTTCAATACGGCTATGGCGCCTATGGCTATACGATTGATCCTAGTTTTTCTAGTTCGTCACTGAGCTTACTCGATCGTGGCTTTGTTTATGTTATTGCGCATGTTCGAGGCTCTGAAATGCTAGGTCGCGAATGGTATGAGCAAGGTAAAAAAGAGCATAAACAAAATAGCTTTAGTGACTTTATTGATGTGACAAAAGCGCTTGTTGATCAAGGTTATTGTGATAGCAATAAGGTGTTTGCCTCAGGCGGCAGTGCCGGTGGCCTATTAATGGGGGCGGTTGTAAACCAGGCACCAGAGTTATATTGCGGTGTTGGCTGTCATGTACCATTTTTAGACGTATTAACCACAATGCTTGATGAAAGTATTCCACTCACAACAAATGAATACGATGAATGGGGTAATCCAAATGAGCCTCAATTTTATGATGTGATAGAAGCTTACTCGCCTTATGACAATATTAGCGCACAAAACTACCCGAACATACTCGTTACTACCGGTCTTCATGACTCACAAGTACAGTATTGGGAGCCTATGAAGTGGGTTGCAAAAATGCGTGAACTTAAAACAGACAGTAATATTTTAGTATTTAAAACCGATATGGATGCAGGTCATGGCGGTGCATCAGGTCGTTTTAAAAGCTTAGAAGAAAAAGCCCTCGAAATGACCTTTTTTATTGCGCTGTTAAATTAACTGCAAAATCGGAAAATTGTATTACTCTATATATAGACGTTGATATATATAAGGTAATTTATGTTTGGAGCACATGGCGAATTTCAGATTTGTTCACAGCCCCCTCATATGTATTTAAAATTGAAGGGGAGCTTTAACAATGAAGGTATAACATCATTAACTAATGGTGTTATTCAAGAATTGAGCACTCACCCTGAAAATACGATTAAGTTTGTGATTGTTAACTTAAAAGAGTTTGAACTGTTAACTTTAGATAGTCTTGATTCGTTAGAGGCCTATTTTGCGGGTGTAAAAGAACGTGGCTATCAACGAGTTGACTATATAAACATTAATATCATAGCTAAAAACATGTTTGAAAAAGTATGGAAAAATAGCGATGTAGAAGTTAATTTTTATAAAGATACTGAAAGCTATTTATTAGTGCATCCAAGTGATAGTTATATAAAACAGAACTGGTAATTAATATGAGTATTATAAACCGCTACTGAAGAGGGCTTATAATACTCTCTAAACACCCTTTATAGCGCCTTGAAAGGTTTAAGCACATATCGTTTTTAAGTCTGACTTTATAATCGCCACTGTCAGTAGGCATCAGTTCGCAGATAGCTTGTTTTCTTACCAGCGTTGAGCGATGAATACGAATAAACCCTTCTGGTTCTAGCTGCTGTTCAATATTTTTCATGGTTTCGCGGTGTAATACCGGTGTACTACCTTGGGTAAAATGCAGCTCTACATAATTGCCCGCACCATTAATCCAAATAATATCTTTTATATCAATTAGCCTTACCTTACCTACATCTTTAACTACGATATGTGATGATGGTTTTTCGGTTTGTGTGCTTTGTTGATATTGACGTTCGGCCGCGCTTGCAATCGGGCAAAGGTGAATCAGTTTATCAAAGCATTTATCGATACGTGGTGCAGTTGAATCTACTATTAAAAAATCAACAGCGCCAACTTCAAAAGCAAAACTCGCAAAATGACCCGACTGGGCAATAATGACTAACTTAAGCTTTTTAGCAAGCTCAGTTAAATGCACTATTTGCATAGGGTCAGCCAGATTAGTTAGTTCGTAAAACAGTACGTTGTATTGATCTGTATCTATCTGATCTAATCTGTTTGCCTGAATAAAAGATTGAGATTCAAAGTGTCGGTGCTCTTGCACGCGCTTTGTTAAAAATGTTGCAAACTTAGTGTTACTAACAAAAGTTAATGCATGAAAAGAAGCGACCATTATTTTATATCTCTTGCTGTATATAATAATAAAGACCGTGCTTAGCGGAAAAACTGTTATGAAAAGTACAATATATTTATAAAATAATTGTGACGTACTAATTCGTCCCATCAAACTAGCTATTCATACCAAAGATTACGCCTAATAAATAACGTACGTAGAGTGTTTAAATAAATCCCCTTACTGTAATCCGCGAAGTAACTATTTAGTTACAAAAATAACAATTCAGGGGAATTATATGACATTAACTAACAAAGGTAGCGCGCGATTATTTAAAAAATCGTCGTTAACAGTTGCGCTAAGCAGCGCGATACTTGCAAGCATTTCATTTCAAGGTGTGGCTGCAGAAGATGACGAAATTACTAAAATAGAACGTGTACAAGTTACAGGCTCTCGCATTCGTTCAGCTGAGGCGATGTCATCAGCGCCTATTCAAGTTGTAGATAGCACAGCAATCGACGCATCTGGTTCATTAAATATTCAAGATTTACTACTAGATAATCCAGCATTTGGTTCACCGGCAATCAGTCGTACTAACTCAAACTTTAGTACAGCGAGTGCAGGTGTTGCGACTGTAGATTTACGTAATTTAGGTTCTAACCGTACATTGGTATTAGTTAACGGTCGTCGTTATGTATCAGGTGTACCAGGTAGCTCTGCTGTCGATTTAAACACTATTCCGAGCCAATTTATTGAACGTGTTGAAATTATGACAGGTGGTGCTTCATCTGTTTATGGCTCTGACGCTGTTGCTGGTGTAGTTAACTTTGTTTTAAAAGATGACTTTGAAGGCGTTGAGTTTGATGGTCAGTACGGTGAATCGAGTGAAGGTGATGATGAGTCACGCCAATTTAACTTTACCTCAGGCTTATCAAGCTCAGATGGTAAAGGACACGCAATGTTTCACCTTGGTTACTCTGATCAAGGCGCTGTTTTCTCACGTGACCGTGATCGCTCAGCGGTAGACCAATTTTCAGGTATTTTCTTCGAAGATGATCCAGTAGCAAATCCAGGTTCTGTATTTGATGCAGTAAGCCCGTTTTTATCTTCATTTCCACCACAAGGTCGTTTTAGCGCTGGGGATGAAACATTTACGTTTAATGATGCAAACAACCTACAAAACTCATTTAGTACTAATGGCGGCGATGGCGTAGCTGCAAATGGTTTTAACCGAAGCGGTGTACGTACAATAGCAATACCTACAGAACGTTACTTATTTGCCTCAAATGGTAGCTACGAGTTAAGCGACAAGCATAGCTTTTTTTATGAAGGCACTTACGCTGCAACAACAACCGTTTCTGAATTAGAGCCATTTCCTTTTGCCTCTGACGACATTTATGCAAATGGCCAGGTACCAATTGAATTTAATGTAAACGGTGAAATATTGCGTAACGCATTTGTACCTGATGATATATATAACGCAGCAACCGACACCGACGGTGATGGTATGCGTGATATCTTTTTTGCAAAGCGCTTAAGTGATATCGGTAACCGTGGAGCACGAGCAGAGCGTGATACATTCCGTTTAGCACTTGGTTTTCAAGGTGAAATAGCAGATGGTTGGTTTTACGATACTTACTACGTATATGGTAAAACAAAAGAGCAACAAGTTTCTGGTGGTTTAGTCAACGTACAAAGCTTCCGTCAAGGTTTAGAAGCTGTGATCGATAGCCAAGATTTAGATGGTGATGGTATTACTGATGAGGCTATTTGTATCGATGCGACAGCACGTGGCTTTAATTGTGCGCCAGTAGACATTTATGGTTTTAATTCGTTATCGCAAGGTGCTATTGATTTTGTAAGTGCACCTAGCTCACTTTCAACGTCGGTTGAGCAAGAAATCATTGGTGGTAATATTTCAGGTGATTTATTTGATTTACCAGCAGGTACGGTAGGTATTGCAGCTGGTTTTGAATACCGCGAAGAATTTTCACGCAGTGAATTTGATGCACTACAGCAAGCAGGTCTTAATGCGGGTAATGCAATCCCAGCAACAGAAGGCTCGTTTGATGTAACTGAGTATTATGTAGAAGCAAATATCCCAGTGCTTGATTCTGTAACGATGAATGCAGCAGTTCGTTTATCTGATTATTCAACTGTAGGTAGCACTGAAAGTTGGAATGTGGGTGTTGATTGGGAAGTAATGGATAGCTTACGTTTACGTGCTACTCGTGCTCGTTCAACACGTGCTCCAAATATCGATGAACTATTTTCTCCGCCTTCACAAACTTTCCCAAGTGGTTTAAACGATCCATGTTTAGGTGTTACTAATAGTGGCGGTGGTGCTGCTGGTGATGCTTGTCGAACAGATGGTGGTGTTACAACGAATATCGCTTCAAATGGTGAGTTCACGCTTAACCAGTCTGACTTACAAGGCATTAGTGGTTTTAACCGTGGTAACCAAGATTTAAAAGAAGAAGTTGGTGACTCTGTAACAGTAGGTTTAGTATTTACACCAGAAAACCTAATATCAGGACTAGACATTACGCTTGATTACTTTGATATCGAAATTACAGATGCAATCGTATCAACACCTCGTCAGTTTATTCTTGACCAATGTTATGGCGGCGGCGATACAAGCTTTTGTGACTTTGTAACTCGTCGTAGTGCGCCATCAGGTAATAATAGTGCTGGTTCACTAGAATTTATCGACAGTGGTGTATCTAACAGTGGTGGTTTAGGTACAGAAGGTGTTGATTTAACACTAACGTACTCTACTGATATTGGTCCAGGTGCGTTTAGAACTCGCCTTGCTTATACTTACCTAATCGATGGTTATAGCATTCCACTTCCAGGCGCTGATAAAGATGAGTTTGCTGGAGAAATTGGTGCATCAGAGCATAAAGCTAACTGGAACTTTGGTTATAAACTTAACGACTTTGATTTTAACTGGAGCTTAACTTACATTGGCGCTGCAGACTTTGATGATCAATTCTTAAGTGGTTTTGGTATTGCTCCAGGTGGAGTAGGGATTGGTTCAGTAACGTATCATGATGTTCAAGCAAGTTACCATATCAGTGATTCAACAGAGCTTTACGCTGGTGCAAGTAACTTATTTGATAAAGAGCCACCACGCATTTTATCGGGTGTGAGCGGTTCAAGTACTGGTACTGAAACTGATGCTGGTACGTACGACCCAATTGGTCAATCATTCTACATAGGTTTTAGAAGTAAATTCTAACCAACAATAACGACACTAATATAGTTACTTAATTAGTTACGTTCACAAAGCCTCAGTATCGCTGGGGCTTTTTTATTGGAAAAAATAATAAGAGCAGTAATGCTTATACATTGTTTATCCCAATATATGAGCATTGTGCCCACTTAAACCAAAAACAACGCCACTGGTAACAGGGGCGTTGTTTAGTATTGGGGGGAGACTAATATAGTAACCGAATCGCTTGATTATTTAACGATTTATCCCTATTTGTGGCCCTCTTCATTGAGGGCTTTTTTTTTGCTGGTTTAGTCTAAGTAAGCCTTTAGCATCCAAACCAGTTTTTCTTGCTCTGAGATGTAATCGCTCATTAGTGAGGCTGTACCTTCATCGTCTGCATCACCAGCTTGGCTTAAAATATCACGCTGCATGTGAATTAATGTGCTGTAACCAGCAAGTAGGTTTTCTACGGCTGTAACGCCATCACTAATACCTTTAGCTTCTTTAATTTTACTTACTTCAAGGTAATCAGAAAATGCATGTAGAGGTGCGCCATCTAACGTTAAAATACGTTCTGCAACTTCATCTACTTTTAGAAGTAGTAAGTTATAAATTTCTTCAAACTTAACGTGTAGTTCAAAAAAGTTACGGCCTTTAATATTCCAGTGAAAGCCACGCGCGTTCATGTATTGAATCTGGTAGCTACTCAATAATGTATTGAGTGACTTTATGATGTCTTCGCTTTTTGCGCTGTTTAGACCAATTGCGTTTACATGTGACATAACTTGCTCCTGAATAACCGTTTGTTTGTGAACTTGTGATAAGTATTACTAATTTCGATAAATTAGTAAAATCGTTTAAATGTATCTAGTTAATAGTTTTAACCTATTAGCTGTTTTTGATACCTATATTCACTTTAGACTATTAATAGAAGTGGGTCTGATTAATAAAAATACTACCCCTCAAAAGTAAATAAACCTCAAAAGTATATAAATCATGATCTAAAACAAACTTTATTCAAGGTAATAACTTAGCTATTTTTTTATTGATGCAGGTCAAAAATCATCCACCCTAACGGCGCATAATAATGTTGTCGAAATAATTAGGAGAGATAACATGCATGCAAAAACAGCGAAACAAAATAAAGCAGAGTTAATAGTGGTAGGAATTGCAGTCATCGCATTTGTACTTGGGTTAGTAGCGCACTTGGCGGGTGCAAGCTTTGCGAACTCAGATTTTTTTGGCTACATTGCGGCGCCGATTCCGCTTATATTGGCAGTGGTATTTTTAATTAGTTATAAAATAGCAGCCAATGCTGAGGATTAATCTTTCTCGTTTAAGCACTTTAAAATGTAATCGAGTACTTGGCGCGAGTAAATCATACTGGTATGGCTTAAATGAAACACTTTATGTTCGGCCATACCTTTAAGTTTGGTTTCATCTAGTAATACAGTGCCATCTGACTGGCTACCTTTGACTATTAAGGGCATAAGCCCAATAGGTAAATCGCCCGCAATACTGTAAAGCTTAGCTTTAAAAGGCCAATTACCATTTTTAGTGAGTAAAAATTCAACACTATTTTTTAAAAATGATTCAAACCCTTTTTGTTTCATTTTTTGCGCTATATGGCTGCCTTTATGTGGAGTACCCAGTGTAATTACCTTCGTAACATTCTGGCTAGCAGGGGAGTTTGCCTCTAGGTAAGCACGTGCAATAAGCCCTCCCATTGAGTGGCATACAAGCGCTGCAGGTTCGTTAGAAATACACTCATCAATTTGTGCAAATATGGTATCGCGGTGAGGGTCGAGCGTATTATAGGTAATGTTTAATACCGTCATCCCCGATTCTTCAAGTCGTGAACAAAGTGGGCGCATAACAAAGCCAGACATATACAAGCCATGTAAAACAATAACGTGTTTAACTTTCATATGCTCCCTAATACCAATTTTATTAAAAACATGATCATTCTAGCGTATTAAATAATCCGCTACCTGCGTTAAAAATTATTTATATAGAACAACTATATGTCATAATTTTCGCCTTGTTATCGACTTATTTATTTGTCGCTATAATAGATAACTAATTTAATGCAATTGGTATAACTACCGTAATTACATTAACTGTAGCGGTTTTATTTCAATATTGGTTGTATCGGTATTTACCCATACTTCACCATCTTGAATGGTAATGGCGAGCTTAATTCCACGATCAACCAAAGCAGCAAGTGCTTGTGTTGCTGCATAATCAAGGCTAAAAATACTTAGATTTTTAAATTCATACAATTTAGGTTGGTGTTTTTGCCACCAAATTGCTTGATTGTTTTCACCGTAAGTATATAGCACCACTTTTTTAGATTTATTACAGGCTTTTTTAAGGCGTTTTTCATCTGGTAAGCCAAGTTCAATCCATAGTTCTATTTCTTCACTATAGCTTACATGCCAAAGTTCAGGCTCATCATCAGCGCTTAATCCTTTAGTAAATTCTAAACCATCACAGCTATTTAGCGCAAAAGCGAGTAAGCGAATCATCAACCGTTGATCGGTCTCTGATGGGTGTTGAGCCAAGGTTAAATTAAAATCTTGATAAACGTGGCGGTCCATATCGCTAAGCGATAACTGCACTTTCATAATGGTGGATTTAAGAGCCATAACAACTAATCTGAAAAAATTTGCGTCAGTATAGCGCAATTAAATGAATTGCCAGTTAAAATAGCGGTTAATTATACGTTAGGAGTTAAAAATGGCTATCCAGTGGTTCCCTGGGCATATGAATAAAGCCCGCAATGAAATTAAAGAAATAATGCCACAAATGGATGTGATCATTGAAGTGCTTGATGCGCGCATTCCCTACAGTAGTGAAAACCCGATGGTGGCAACCTTGCGTGAAGGTAAGCCGGTCATCAAAATTTTGAACAAAGCTGATTTAGCTGATCCTAAAATGACTCAAATCTGGAAAGATTATTTTGAGCAAGAAAATGGTGTTAAAGCGATTTCTTTTGGACATGATAAAGCAGCTGAAGTAAGTCGTATAAATGAGCTTTGTAAAAAGTTAGTGCCGCATAAAGTGGGTGCAGATAAGCAAATTAAAGCCATGATAATGGGTATTCCTAACGTGGGTAAATCTACGTTAATTAATGTACTGGCTGGACGTATAGTTGCAAAAACAGGTAATGAACCTGCGGTAACCAAAGCACAACAACGCATTAAGCTTGAAGACGGTATTATGCTTTACGATACGCCAGGTATGCTTTGGCCAAAAGTAGAGAATGAAAACTCAGGTTATCGTTTAGGCGCTACCGGTGCCATTCGTGATACGGCGCTTGAGTATGAAGAAGTAGCAAGTTACACAGCTGAGTACTTATTGCGTGCATACCCTGAGCTTTTAAAAGCGCGTTATAAAATAGACGAATTACCAGAAAGTGATTGGGAATTTGTTGAAATGGCAGGTAAAAAACGCGGCTGTATTCGTGGTGGTAATCAAATAGACACATATAAAATGTCTGAAATACTAATCAACGAATTACGCGACGGTATTATTGGCCGTATTACTATGGAAACTCCGCAAATGCGTGAGGAAGAAGAAGTAATGGTTGCTGGTTTACGCGCCGCTGCAGAAGCTAAAAAAGCAGCTAAAGAAGAAGAAAAGCTTCAACGCCGAGCGCGAGCTCGTAAAAACCGTCGTTAATATTTAACCAGAGTTCAGGTTATTTAATTAAAGAGATTTAGTTTTACTAAATTACAGACATAAAAAAAGCCCGTAAGGGCTTTTTTAGTTTCATATCTACCGTCACCGATATGAGCAATGTAGCAAGTAAAATAGTAGGGCGGTTACTCATCATCAACATCAAGGGGCGTTGCGGTTCATAACAAGTAACCATAGCTGTTTACGTGCGCCACACGTTGTTTCAGGGTCGAGAAACAAATCAATTCATTCCTTAACAAGTGGTATGCAATCCGTCTTGTTGATATTGATTATCAGTTAGATCTAACTGTCTGTCAACATCTAAATGCAAATAATTCCTATTATCTCTTTGTTTGTTTTGTAAGCTAATGTTAAGTATGAAAAAGAATAATAATCTAAGCTGTTTGACTAATCAGTAGAGCTTTAATTCGATATATCTAATAGTGATTTTTATTTATTAGAGCTAATCGATTAATGCAGGAGAGAGGTTTTCGTTTGTATTTTAAGCTTAGAGTCTTAAGGCTGTGTCTTTGGAAAAGTTTAGCGAGCTTTAATGTGAATGCTCTATAATGTTTAGACATAAAAAAAACCCAGTAATTGGTAGGTCCAACTATTGGGGTTACTTCATTTACTGCGCATTTTTAATTGGTATTATACTATTGGTTATTAGCGTAGTAGGCGTTTTCACCACTTACGTTTGTTTTTAACAAATCATTTTTTCTTTGTAACTCTCTAAGAATAACGATTCGCTTAGCTGGAATATTAAGATTGTTTAAGCGAGGAAAGCTATGCTGAGGGATCAGTAATGCTTTATCCCAATTACTAATAATAATATCGTAAGAGTCTCGGTGCTTAGGACCTGTTACATCAGTAATGTCATAATTATCGATGGTAAAAAGAGCTGTTTTTTTATTTTTTAACTTATTGAGTAAATCGTTATCTGCATACAAACTCAGGTGAGCAAGTAAATCATTATTAAAGTCATTAAAATATGCTTTTTTATCTTTATACATGGTCGATACATTAAGAAGGTTACTGCTGTAATTAGTGCCTCTATTTGAATTAATAAATTCTTGAGCGTTATCAATTAATGAAGGCATTAAGTTATTAGCGGTGTATGCCTGAGTTCTAATATTTGGTGAACCGATATAGCCTTTATATAAGCCATACATTACAAGAAGGTTATTTTTATTTAATGGCATTAATATTTTGTATTCAATGTCATCTAAACTAAGTTCTTGTCCGTTATATGTGAATAGCTTTTTGTAAAAGAAGCTGCTTTTATCAGCCACGTCATAAGATAAACTATTTGTGTCTTTTGGGTAGCGCTGAGCTAATTCATTTATTACTGCTACATTATGTAGATTCAGCCAAAATGCAGTTTGTTCTTCATTACTTAATTTACTAAGTTGGTTATTTGCTAAATAACTAAGAAGATTACTTTGTATAGCTGCAATTGATTTTGTTAATTCTGGATCATCAATAAATTGCTCATAATAAAAGCGGTTTGCTTCTGCATCAGTCGCTCGGTTACTTCCGAGGTTAGGACCTTGCTCATTTTCATCATAGGAAATGTACGATCTATCTGAACGAGCCAATTCAAGAACAGAGGCTTCTAAAACAGTATTGTATTGAGAGTAGTCAACTGCAAAATTAGCAGTCACTTGATTCTTACTGTTTAAAGAATTTGTTGTATTGCTACTTTCAGCAAAGCACGGGGCTGACAGCAACGTACTCAGTATTATAGATTTAGCTATTAATTTGATCATATTATTTCCCTCGATGATTATATCCAATATCGCTCACGGCTGTTTGTTTTATGAACAAAACAATAATATGCATTAAATTAAGCTTAGTCAAATTACTGTAATTTATTGGCTGTTATACGTAAATTAATTTGCTTTACGAGTACTTTATCTTGTTTGTTAAAACGTCCTACAATAAGCAAAAAATCACTACCGTCAGTTTTTATTACTTTAATACTTGTATTATCAAGTTTGGTTTTACCGTATGTGGTTTCTATTTTTTCTATGTCTTTAAAGTGACTAAGATCTGATTCAAGTTCTCCTTGGTCATTTTTGTAATAGCTAAAAATATAGTTCTCGGTTATTCCGTTACCGTCTTCTCGGTAATCAAATACTGCATCGCTATAAAAATAAAGTATTTCTTCGTTTTCAGGTGTTAGGCGATTACGTTTTAAAAAGTGTACTTGGTAAGACCATAAACTATCGCCTTTTATAATTGCGGCATTGGGTAAAATATTTACTTCTTGAAGTACGCCTAAAAATAATAGAGGTGCAAACGCAAGCGAGATTAAATACTGTCTAATTCGCCAGTACGAGTTGTAATGTAGGGCTTCTTTACTTGTATCGGTTTGTTCAATGTAACTAACTAGAGGCAACCATAAAAATGGCATTATACAAATCACTATGGTTGCGTATTCGTCCATACGATAAGCAAAGACGCTGGCGAGTATCATTAGCCAGAGTGTTAAGGCAGTCCAGTTAGGCATTACTCTATTTTTGTTTAACTGTTGTTGGCTGTGCTCTGCAAGTGCGAGATACAAAGGGTAATACCATAAAAACGCAAATATACCTCGAGCAATAGGCATAATACTTGAGTTATCGCGCTCTTTAATGGCTTTAAAGTTACGATAACTCCAATAATTAACAAATATGCCTAAACTTAAAATACTGTAAATAATAAACTTACTTACAGATACTGCATAAAATGGACTATCTTCAAATTTCACTTTTTTTGCTGACTCTAATCGCCAATCGGCGAAAAAGAATATGAGTACTAAAATATAGCCAGCCAACACATATTTAAGCCAGCTATAACCAAAGCTATCTAGCACATCAGCTGTTGTTTGAGGTGTTTCGGTCGTTTCCGCGTATTTTAGAATAGGGTAATGGGTTGCTGATATTAACTTTTTACGCTGTGCTAAATAATCATCTATTTGAGCGGCTTTAATATGATCTTGTTTTGCGTAATATTCATAACTCAGTGTTAAAACGTTATCATTAAATTCAGTAGTTGTTTTTAGGTTGAAGTAGTCGTTATCAATTTCTTGTTGATCGCTATCAAATCCCCAACCTTTTTCTGCAAAATGTAGTTTTATTGTGGTGTTAATTATATTGGGGTAGCCAAAGTAGAGTGGGTCGGTGCGATTTACCTGCTTTGGTTCGTAAACGCTATTTTGTATTTCATTCGCGTAAAAACTAGCTTCGTAGCCTTCGTCTGTTTTTTCCCAAAATTCACTAATTAAATACGATTCTTTGGTTATTAGTTTACCCGTTTGTTCTTGTTCACTAATAGTCATTGCTTCATTGATTGATAGACCATTTAAAAAGCCTTGGTAATACTCGAAATAAGATTTAGCAACGCTATTTAGACCACTGCTGGCTATATTGCTTCTTCGGTTAATTGCTTCAAATTCAGCATAAGTGTACTGGGTTTCAAAACGTGATGGCTCAGATACTTTTTCAGCAATAAAAAAGTTATCTTCTACAGATACATTTGTATGTACAGGTTTTTGCGCCATTGAGGTTAAAGTGGTTTCACCTTTATCAATAATTAGGGCATAGCCATAATCAGGCTGTGCTAAGTATTCGAGAGTACCCCGTTGGTAGCTAACCGTAGGATCGAGCCAGTAGCGTTTTCCGTTTTGTTTAAGCGTAACAATTACGTGATTAAATACACTTGCAGAAGGTGGGAGTTCTTTTAAACGTTTGGTTTCTTCTGTATCAACTAGCGCGGGGAAGGCCTCTATATCCATCGCTTTTAATAACGAAATAAGCAGTACTGTTTTATCTTTACAATCTCCGTATCGTAGCGAAAGCGTTTCTGAAGCTGACGTTGGTTGATGCGAGTTAGTGCCCATTTCAAGCCCTAAATATCGAACTTCGTCTTGGCTAAAGCGCAGTGCTGCGGCAATTTTATCTGATGTTTTTGTGTGTTTTGCTTTTATTTTTTCAGCTATATCCAAAATGCTATTTGGGGTTTCTATGGCTGATTGATAAAGCGGATATGCCCAGTTAACTACCTGACCCCAATCGTCAAACTCAGAAAAGTAAACTTGTGTATATGGGTCGTACCACGTTGGGGTTTGAGAATTCTGCTCCAGTAAAGGTTCTTCAAAAAGAGTTATAGAATAATCTTTGCCATATTTATTAAGCGTTTCTTGAATATCAGCTGCGCCGTTTATTGTATTAATATGTAAAGGTGTTTGTTTACCCCAAAGTACACGCATATTCTGTTGCACTACGGGTACCGACCAGTTTAGCGTGCGTCTTGTACTAAATTTATTAGCATATATAGGGTTGCTACCTATCACTGTGTAGCTGTAATCGAGTATGTCGCCACTGCGCATATCATCAATAATAATATTGAGTGATAAGCTACCATTATAAATACGATCAGCTAATTCAGATTCACCTTGTATAACCGTCATTCTCGCGCTACCAAGCTTATCAATGCGCTCATTATTTCTGATAATCGTTAAGCTGTTTAATGTTAGCGACTCGTAACTTGGATCAAAATCAAGATTAAGCTGGCTTATATAATCAACACCACTTTGATTTAAAGCTTTCATAACCAAACGCGTATAGCGTTGCTGTTTTTGTCTGCTCGGTATATAGGATTGGTTATCAAGTAACAAATAAAGTGTGCCGTCACGTACCTTGGTTATGTCGGAATGCTTGGGTTGCTCAATAATATGTGTATTAACCCAATTAGCTGGTTTATCTATTTTATATTGCTGCGCAAAAATACTATGAGAGAAAATTAATAAGGTAAGTGCAATTAGCCAAGAGCTGAGTCGAAGGAAGTTCCATTTCATTGTAGGGTCTTATAGTTGTTTTTATAAATACTATTGAAGGAATAATGTACCAAATTTAGGCTTTTTTGACAATGAGATGTTAACAAATTCATTGTTGAGCAGTTAATTAATAGTATATAAATAAACTGCTATGGTAAGTGCGAAACGCTTAACCCCCCTCAAATGTTCCTAAAATAATTTTTTAGTTGTATTGCTAAATCATAATTAGCTAAGCCTACTTTATTGTGGGCTTTGTTAGAGCTGCAAAAATCCTATCTATTTATTCGTACGGTAATCATTCAAACCTTTAAAAGTGTTTATAAATCAAAATATAACAGTAACTGTTTTTGCTCTTTTTGTTCATGAGCTTTATGAGCAAAAAGCACATAACGATCATCAATGCACCTTACCTTCTAAATATTTAGTTAATTTCACGTTAACAATAAGCTGCGAGTTAGATAGCAGTTTGTCGTCGCTTATCTACCTGACAATAAATACATACACAAGCGTGGAGAAAATAATGAAAGCAAGTAACACACAACTCGCTTTGGCAGTTGCTGCTGCATTAGCAAGTACATCCGTTTTAGCCGATAACGATACGCAAAAACTACAAGAGCAATTAGATGCGTTACAAAAAGAAGTAAGTGCATTAAAAACAACCAGTGGTTTTAATTTAGAGTTTGGTGGACGGGTTCAGCTCGACTACAACTATTTTGATGGTGCTTACAATGCTGATAACGAGGGCTCTGGCGGGAGCAATTTTTTCCCTCGTCGTATTCGTACTTACGTTGAAAGTGAGCACGGAAATTGGGATCACAAGTTGTTACTCGAGTTTGCCGAAGGCACTGCTGAAATAGTGATGGCGCGTGTTCGTTATGCGTTTGATAACGGACTTAAAGTTAAAGCAGGTAAAATTCGCGAAGATATATCGCTAAATGCATTAACCAGTTCAAAGCACATTAATACAATTGAGCGTAGTTCGCTTGCCAATACTTTCTCCCCATTTTTTCGTTGGGGCGCTTCTGCCTATCAATATTTTAAAGACTCAGGCTTTCGTTACGCGATAGGCGTTTATAAAAATGATGCATTTGGTGCAACAGGTAGCGATGAAAACGACAAGCTTACTCTTGCTATTACTGGGCGTGCTACATGGTCGAGTGCATCACCTGGCGATGTAATTCATTTAGGCGTGTGGCATTCATATCGCGATATGGGTGGCAATGAATTAGGCGCACGTTTTGCGCGTGGTGAAGTGCGCGAGACTAATACTCGCCTTGTTGATTATGCTGCTGGTGGTGTAACAAGCCCACTTGATAGTTTATCGCAAACCGGTCTTGAGTTTGCTTATCAGGCGGATTCTTTAACACTTGAGGCTGAATATGCAAGCCGCTCACTTGATGCCGCTAATAGTGCTGATTTTTTAGATGGCGAGCGCTTTGATGGTTTTCATGTATCGGCAAGTTACTTTTTAGGTGGAGAACAGCGCCAATACAAAGCGAGCTCTGCATTATTTGTACAACCTAAAAATATTAAAGATGCATGGGAGTTGGTGGCACGTGTTTCAGAAGTAGATGCTACAAGTAGCTTACAAGGCACAAAAGCGACAACTTATACATTAGGTACATCTTATTACGTAAGTAGTGATATTAAGTTTATGGGTAATCTAATTTACAGCGATGTAGAAGGTGCCGGTACTACTGCGCTGGTTGGCGACGAAGACTCTGGTATGGGCTTTAGTGCACGTATGCAGTATTTATTTTAAAGGGACACACAATGAAATTATTTAAATCATTACAAACGACCATATTTGCAGCATCGTTAGTACTTAGTAGCCCAATGGCAATGGCCGACACTCACTTTTTAATCCCTGGCGGACCTGGTGGTGGTTGGGATACAACAGCCCGTGGTATAGGCGAAGGGTTAGTTAAGTCGGGCATTGAAAATAATGCATCTTTTCAAAATATGTCTGGTGGTGGAGGCGGTCGTGCTATTGCGTATTTAATTGAGTCGGGCACTAAAAAGGGCGATATTTTAATGGTTAACTCAACGCCTATCGTATTGCGCGCGTTAAGTGGCCGAATTCCTTATAGCTATCGCGATTTAACACCTGTAGCCAGTATGATTGCAGATTATGGCGCGTTTGTAGTGCGTAACGATTCTCCATTTAAAACTTGGGAGGATGTTATTAAATCAATAAAAGAAGATCCAAGTTCGGTAAAAGTAGCGGGCGGTTCTGCTCGCGGCAGTATGGATCACTTAGTGGCGGCTCAAGCAGTTAAAGCTGCGGGTATAGATGGTCGACGCCTACGTTATATTCCTTACGATGCAGGCGGTAAAGCTAAGGCTGGGTTGCTTTCAGGCGAAGTGAATTTACTTTCTACTGGCTTAAGTGAAGCGCTTGAAGTAGCTAACGGTGGTCAAGCACGTATTTTAGCGGTTACATCGGGTGAGCCCTTACCTGATTACCCAAAAATACCCACACTTAAGTCACTAGGTTACGATATGGAATTTGTTAATTGGCGTGGTCTTTTTGCTGCGCCTAATTTACCCGCTGAAAAGTTAGCACAGTACACAAAAAAACTACGTGAGTTGCAAAGTACACCTGAGTGGGAAGCTGTACGAGCTCGTAACGGTTGGCTAAATCTTTTTCAAGAAAAAGATGAGTTTATTAAGTCACTAGAAGCACAAGAAGTGCAGCTTAGAGCTGTAATGGAAGAGCTTGGCTTTATCCGCACATTGCCGTAATCGAGGTTTTAAAATGACGAATCGAGAATTAATAGGGCCAAGTTTATTCTTGGCGCTATTTACTTTATACGCTGTGGTTGCATGGCAAATTCCGCTACTACCGTTTGAAGAATACGAAACGGTTACCTCAGCGACACTTCCTAAAGTATATGCCGGGTTTGGTATTGTGGTGTGCTTACTTTCTATTGGTTCAACATTGCTTAAACCAAGAGAGAAAACTAATACTGATGATGTTCTTGAAAAGTCACACGTACTGCGCACCTTTGGTTTATTAATATTAATGGTAATTTATAGCGCGGCACTGGAGCCAATTGGTTTTTTAATTTCTACTAGTGCGTTTTTGCTTGCGGGCTTTTTTGTGATGGGCGAAAGACGTAAGGGAATTTTGCTATTTGCATCGATACCGGTTGCGGTGGTTTTTTGGTTTTTGATGACTCAAGTATTAGGTATTTACTTGGTTCCGGGCGATTTGTGGAGTTAAGTTATGTTTGATGGAATTATGCTTGGTTTGTCGACCGTGCTCGACTTTAATAATTTAATGTACGTTATAGCTGGCTGCTTGGTAGGTACTTTTATAGGTATGTTACCAGGATTGGGGCCAATTACCGCAATTGCCTTGATGATCCCAATTACTTACAGCATTGGCGCCGATTCGGGCATGATTTTAATGGCGGGTGTTTATTACGGCGCTATTTTTGGTGGCTCTACGTCATCTATTTTAATTAATGCGCCTGGCGTGGCGGGTACGGTAGCTTCCTCCTTTGATGGCTACCCGCTTGCTAAACAAGGGCACGCAGGTAAAGCATTGGCAATTGCTGCTTATTCCTCCTTTATAGGCGGAACGATTGGCGCCATATTATTAATGGTAGCTGCACCTTTATTAGCAAAAGTGTCATTGAGTTTTCAATCCCCTGATTATGTTGTGTTGATGTTTTTAGGCTTAACAGCTATTGCAGCATTTTCAAATAAAGGGCAATTTTTAAAAGCAATGATGATGACTGTGTTTGGCTTGATGCTAGCAACGGTTGGTATTGATCCATCATCAGGGACTGACCGATTTACCTTTGGGCAACCTGATTTACTCGACGGAATAAGCTTTTTACTGGTTGCTATGGCAACGTTTGCATTAGCCGAGGCGCTTGTAAATGTTGTAAAACCAGAGAAAAAAGATGCTAAAAACATTAATGACTCAGACACACCGCAAATAGGTTCAACCAAGTTAAGTAAAGCCGAGATTAAAGAGATAGCACCAGTGATTGGTCGCTCGTCTATTTTAGGTTTTATAGTGGGGGTGTTACCGGGTGCTGGTGCAACTATTGCAAGCTTTATGGCTTATGCAACAGAGCGAAATTTAGCGCCAAAAGGTTTGAAAGAAAAGTTTGGTAAAGGCTCATTACGTGGTTTAGCTGCGCCAGAGTCGGCAAATAATGCGGCGTGTACAGGATCGTTTGTTCCACTGTTAACGCTTGGTATTCCGGGCTCAGGTACTACGGCAATTATGCTAGGTGCTTTGATTGCTTACGGCATTCAACCAGGTCCAATGCTTATGCAAGAAAACCCAAGTGTATTTTGGGCGGTTATTGTAAGTATGTACTTTGGTAATATTGTACTGCTTATTTTAAATTTGCCGCTTATTCCTTACTTTGCAAAAGTATTAGCAATGCCTAAGTCGGTACTCACCGTGATGATATTGTTCTTTAGCTTAATTGGTGTTTACTTAGTGTCCTTCAATACCTTCGACTTATTTATGATGGTAGGATTTGCGGTGGTTGCGCTAGTATTGCGATTACTGTCATTTCCTATGGCACCATTATTATTAGGTTTTATATTAGGAGATATGATTGAGCGAAACTTCCGTCGTTCAATGATGATTTCTGATGGCTCATTAAGCTTTTTATGGGATCGTCCGCTAACATTGAGCATATTTGTAATTTCAATTTTAGTGCTGTTGTTTCCGTTAAAAGATTATTTAATGCAACGCCGTGCAGACAAAGTAAATGCATAATTGAGAATGAAATGAAAAACACCAACAAGCTAAATCCATTGCAAAACATGGCCATAAAACCTAAGCGATTAGAAACACGATTAATTATTTGGGTAACAGGATTGTGTGTATTGCAGGCTTTATTATTTGGCGCGTTGGTGTATCAACTTACAGCGCAAAGCTTACATAACCATATTGGTGATAAAGCATTAGCTGTAGCAAGCAGTATTGCCACACGTGCTGATGTAATTAATGCACTGAAAATACCTAATGACTTAACCGCTATTAACATGCAAATTGAAGATTTACGACAGCTTGTAGGTGCTGATTTTATTGTTGTTGGCGATGAAAATGCGCTTCGTATTGTGCATCCAGATGAAGATAAAATTGGCAAAAAAATGGTCGGAGGCGATAGCCAAGCTGCATTAAAAGGTGAACGCTATATTTCGGTGGCCCATGGTAGCTTAGGTGAATCAATTCGTGGCAAAGTGCCGGTGTACGCAGGTAATAATGAAATAATAGGCGTTGTATCGGTTGGTTTTTTAGTACAATCAATCGATCCGCTTATTCTCTCTCGCAGTAGTGAAATTTTAATATGGGGCTTAATACTTGTAGGTTTAAGTATACTGGCGGCTATTTATATTGGACAGCGTGTCAGAAATGCTATTTTTGGCCTGCAGCCAGATGAAATTGCACGTTTGTTTTCAGAACAAGATGCAATTTTAAATACGGTACGCAGCGGTATTATTGCACTCGACCCGGACGGAAAAGTACGAAAACTCAATCAACGCGCCTGCGAAATATTAGATAAACCAACTTCAATTATTAATCAGAACCTCAGCTTAAACGATTTATTACCTGAACATGCAGAATTTTTATTGCGTAATCAGCGACGTAAAATAGTGGGTTTTGAATTATTTGCCGCCGATAAACGCCTTATATTATCGAGATTTTCTTTGCAAGTGCAAGGGCAGGCGGATGGTATTTTACTGAGTATGCGCCCCTCTGATGAACTTGAGTATTTAAGCCAACAACTTACTAAAGTTCAGGCTTTTGCAGAGCTTTTAAGGGTACAAACTCATGACTATTCTAATAAGCTCAACTTAATTGGTGCGTTAGTGCAAATGGGCAAAAACGAACAAGCTATAGAAATAATAGGGCAAGAAAGCCAGGGCTCTCAGGCACAAATTCATAACTTGTTAGAGCGCATACAAGACCCTGTGCTTGCTGGTTTGTTGGTGGGTAAATATCATAAAGCAAGAGAATTAAATGTTGCGCTTGAGCTTAACCCCGACAGCCTACTTGGTGTTATTGCACGTAAAGATATGCTCGAGCGAGTTGTATCTATTTTAGGTAACCTTATAGATAATGCGATTGAGGCTGCTATTAGGTCATCGAACTCTCGCTCTGCAAAAGTACGGGTAACCGTTGATGAAACCAGCCAAACTCTCTTATTTGATGTAGAAGATACAGGCTTTGGGTTAGGTTCTGACCATGATGTTATTTTTACCCCTCAGTACAGCTCTAAATCAGGAGCAGAGCATGGTATTGGTTTATATTTAGTAAAAACAAATTTAGACTCATGCGGTGGCACGTTAGAAATTGGTGAGTCAGACCTACTTGGTGCAAGACTAAGTGTTTACATTCCAAAATAATAAGAGCATTAAACATGACGTATTCAGTAGTAATAATTGAAGACGAAGTAGAGGTAGCACAGCTATTAGCGCAGTACTTGTTATTACCAAATGGTGTCGCAGGTAGTCAAACGCCAAAGCAAAGTTTAAGGCAAGCACAGTATCAGGTAGTGGGCATTGCAGGTAATTTAAGCACGGCAACAGCCTTACTGCATGCAATTGAACCCGATTTGATTTTACTCGATATACATTTACCTGATGGTAACGGACTTGATTTATTGACCGACTTACGACGTCGAACGATTAAAAGTGAGGTTATGCTGCTCACTGCTGCAAAAGAGGTCGAAACCCTTGAAAAAGCAATGCAGTTAGGCGCATGCGACTTTTTAGTAAAACCATTAATGTTAAACCGACTTGATCAAGCACTCGCACGTTTTGAATCACGTCAGCAATGTTTTTCTGATGCAAGTGAAGTAACGCAGTCAATGGTTGATACGTTATTTGGTTCAAAGCAGCAAACCAACACGTCTGTTCGTTTACCAAAAGGGGTCGATCAACTTACCCTGCAAAAAATACATGATGCTTTTGTAGAGCACGCAACCACTGCATTTACCGCTCAGCAAATGGGCGATTTGGTTGGTGTTAGTCGCTCTACAGCACGCCGTTACTTGGAGTATTTGCTTGAATCAGGTAAGTTAACAGCGGATCAAAGTTATGGCAGTATTGGCCGCCCTGAACGTTGCTATAAAATAGCGAAGTAACTTTTTGTACCTAAGGCTTAAATATTAAATTTCATTTATTTCAATGCCTTACGTTTTTTTTGTTATGTTTGATATTTAATAGATTCTGACGATAAAAAAAATATGTTGAATTGATTGCATTTTAAGCGGCTTGTATGGTGATGTTCGCTTTAAGTGATGTTATACTCCTGCGGAATAATTTATCGACTTTATTAAGAGCAAAATTAATGGCAGATTTATCGAAGTACAGAAACATTGGTATTTTCGCGCACGTTGATGCGGGTAAGACCACGACTACTGAGCGTATCCTAAAGCTTACTGGTCAAATCCATAAAACTGGTGAGGTTCATGATGGTGAATCTACTACTGACTTCATGGAACAAGAAGCTGAGCGCGGTATTACTATTCAGTCTGCGGCTGTAAGCTGTTTCTGGAAAGATCACCGTTTTAACGTTATCGATACTCCTGGACACGTTGACTTCACAGTTGAAGTTTACCGTTCACTTAAAGTACTAGATGGCGGCATCGGTGTGTTCTGTGGTTCTGGTGGTGTTGAACCACAATCAGAAACTAACTGGCGTTATGCTAATGATTCAGAAGTTGCACGTATTATCTTCGTAAATAAATTAGACCGTATGGGTGCTGATTTTTACCGTGTAACTGAGCAAGTACGTAAAGTACTTGGCGCAACTCCACTAATCATGACTTTACCAATTGGTATTGAAGATGAGTTTGTTGGTGTTGTAGATGTTTTAACTAAAAAAGCATACGTTTGGGATGACACTGGTCTTCCTGAAAACTACGA
Source organism: Pseudoalteromonas sp. S8-8 (assembly GCF_000497875.1). Lineage (NCBI taxonomy): Bacteria > Pseudomonadati > Pseudomonadota > Gammaproteobacteria > Alteromonadales > Pseudoalteromonadaceae > Pseudoalteromonas > Pseudoalteromonas sp. S8-8. Next base: position 42,031 of record NZ_AUTR01000010.1, on the reverse strand, counting down.
AATCACAGACATTCCTGCAGACATGGTAGATAAAACTGACGAGTATTATGAAATGCTTGTTGAAACTGCCCTTGAGCAAGACGATGCACTACTTGAAGCTTACATGGAAGGTGAAGCACCTTCTTTAGAAGACATCAAACGTTGTATCCGTAAAGGTACTCGTGACCTTGCTTTCTTCCCAACATACTGTGGTTCTGCGTTTAAGAACAAAGGTATGCAGCTTATTCTTGACGCTGTTGTTGATTACTTACCATGTCCTACAGAAGTTGATCCTCAACCTCTTATGGATGAAGAAGGTAACGAAAATGGCGAGTTCGCAGTAGTATCTACTGACGAACCTTTCAAAGCGTTAGCATTCAAAATAATGGATGACCGTTTTGGTGCATTAACATTCGTACGTATTTACTCAGGTAAACTAAACAAGGGTGACACTATCCTTAACTCGTTTACTGGTAAAACTGAGCGTGTTGGCCGTATGGTTGAGATGCAAGCAGATGATCGTAACGAATTAACTAGCGCGCAAGCTGGTGACATCATTGCTATCGTAGGTATGAAAAACGTGCAAACTGGTCACACTCTATGTGATCCTAAGCACCCAGTAACACTTGAGCCAATGGTATTCCCAACTCCAGTAATCTCGATTGCTGTACAGCCTAAAGATAAAGGCGGTAATGAGAAAATGGGTGTTGCTATCGGTAAAATGGTTGCAGAAGATCCATCTTTCCAAGTTGAGACTGATGAAGATTCAGGCGAGACTATCCTTAAAGGTATGGGTGAGCTTCACTTAGATATCAAAGTAGATATTCTTAAGCGTACTTACGGCGTAGACCTTATTGTTGGTCAACCACAAGTTGCTTACCGTGAAACTATCACTAAAGAAATTGAAGATAGCTACACGCATAAGAAACAATCTGGTGGTTCTGGTCAGTTCGGTAAAATCGACTACCGCATCAAGCCAGGCGAAGTTGCTTCAGGTTTCACGTTTAAATCATCAGTTGTTGGTGGTAACGTACCTAAAGAATTCTGGCCTGCAGTTGAGAAAGGCTTCAAGTCAATGATGGGTACTGGTGTTCTAGCTGGCTTCCCTGTACTTGACGTTGAAATTGAACTTTTCGACGGTGGTTTCCATGCCGTGGATTCATCTGCAATCGCGTTCGAAATCGCTGCTAAAGGCGCTTTCCGTCAATCGATCCCTAAAGCGGGCGCACAACTTCTTGAGCCAATCATGAATGTTGACGTGTTCACTCCAGAAGATCACGTTGGTGACGTAATCGGTGACCTTAACCGTCGTCGTGGCATGATGAAAGACCAAGAAGCTGGTTTAACAGGCAGCCGTATTAAAGCTGACGTACCGTTATCAGAAATGTTCGGTTACATCGGTACACTACGTACAATGACATCTGGTCGTGGTCAGTTCTCTATGGAGTTCTCACACTACGCTGCATGTCCGCAAAACGTTGCTGATACAGTAATCGCTGCAGAAAAAGAGAAAAAAGCTGCTAAGTAATTAGCTCTTTAACTCTTTAAAAAAACCCGCACATGTTGCGGGTTTTTTATTGCCTATAATTTGGTTTTATTTTTTTAGTTGTTTATAACTACTTTTTATTATTAATTAGTCCTATGTTACTAATTAATAAAAAGGTACTAGAGAGCAATTTATTTACCTCAATTACTTAATTGGTTGGTTTATAAGAGGTTAATTGTAAAGTAAATGTAACTGTATGAATTTTAAGAACTTCTATTGATGCATCTATATACGTAATGTAGAATACTAGCACTTTTAGACTAGAGCTCTAAAGTCAGATAAGGAAGTCTCCGCAGCAGAGACGTTTGCTATTAATTCTATATAAGACGTAACAATCATGAAATCTATTAAATTAGCACCAAACTGGTGGCTACAATTTACAAAATGCGTTTTAGCATTCAGCTTAATATTTTTAATTCATATTATATTTTCTGTGAACCTAAAAATTGTTTTTCTCACTGTAATGCCAGCTCTACTGATTATTACTACTTTTAATATTCTTCATCTTCGTTTTTTACATTGTTATAAAGCAGGCATTTGTTATACGCGTTTATGCACAAAGCGTTATATCAATAGCGAGGAAATTAGTTGCGTATCATTTAGTTCGTTTTTTCTTTTCACCATTTTTAAGGTGGAGTTAGATAATGGTAAAACGTTCCATTTTTATAACTGGCAACTTGATGATGAAACGCAATCAGCTATTTCTAAAATGTACTGCAATAAGTTAGCTAACAAAATTGAAAATATTAGCGATAAATGCAATGCTTGATCTTTAATTTAGATAGCAAAAAGGAGCGATTAATCGCTCCTTTTTTGTTTTTGTATTTTATAACGCGCTAATTAAACTTTTTTATAGCCTTAGCTTTTAGCGCTTTCATCTTTAGCCTGCGTGGCTTCTTAAAAGACTGGATAGGCATTGTTACCAACTGCTCTTGTGGTAGTGCCGGTATTGTTTGTGGATAAGCACCTTCCTTTGGTACCGAAATTTCTTTTAGATGTATTTTAAGTGCTTCTAGAGTTGAGTCGTTATCAACTTCACTAGGGCAAATAAATATACCTAACTTTCTTAGTTGTACACCGAGTTTAATGCTACTGGTATAACGGATAATCGGAGCGCCTAATACTAAGCCCAGCAATATAGGTGATAACCACCAAAAGAATACTGGTGTGAAGTAGTAAGCCGTACAACCCCATGCAATAGCCACAATAGTTGAGAATAACGTATAACCAAACGCCTCTTTCCACTGAACCATACGACCTTCGCGCGGTTGCGCATCCCACTTCACTTTTTTACCTAAAAACACACAAAGTACAAAGTAAGCATGAAATACCATCATTAATGGGGCAACAATAATAGCAAATACGGTTTCAATGATTGAGCCTAGTATGAGCTTAATTGAACCACCAAAGCGTTTGTTTCTATGTATTAAGGTGACTATTATGCCCATTAGTTTAGGCATTAATAAAATAACAATAGTTAAATACAAGAGTGAATCAATCAGATCGGTTTTAGCTATTTGCCATGTAGGGAATAATTGATAAACACGGTTAAAGTACACATCACTATTTAATGCGCGCGTTACTGCGTCAATAGTACTTAGCGCTAGCATTGAGAGCCAAATTAGTGATGAAATATAGGCTGTGGCACCGAGTAAAAAGTGTAGCTTACTCATTAATTTTAATTTGGATGACGATAGTAAACCTAAGTGCTGAATATTACCTTGCACCCAGCGTCTATCGCGTACAGCGTAGTCTAGAATGTTACTTGGTACTTCTTCATAGCTACCTTCAATATCTGATAGCAACAATACATCCCAACCAGCACTGTGAAGTAGTGAAGCTTCTACAAAGTCATGACTTAAAATTTCGCCGCCAAAAGGTGCATTACCTTTTAGTGTTGGCAAGCCACAGCACGTTATAAATGCTTCAACTCTAATGATTGCATTATGACCCCAGTAGTTGGCTTTATCAGTTTGCCAAAAAGCTGAGCCAGTAGCGAGCATTGGGCTATATAGCACTGACGCAAACTGTAAAAAGCGGCCAAAAAAGGTATCTTGACGAACAGGGATCGGAATAGTTTGGATCAGGCCTGCTTGTGGGTTGTTGAGCATACTTGTAGTAAGCTCTAGCATACATTTTCCGGTCATTACGCTATCTGCATCAAGCACAATCATATGGTCGTACTGGCTGCCCCAGCGCTCACAAAAGTCGGTTAGGTTACCTACCTTACGGTGTTTGTTATCTTCGCGACGACGATAAAAAACGTTTTTAGTCGTATCACCTAAACGTTCACACAATGCATGCCATGCACTTAGCTCGTTTTTAGCTATTTCTGGGTCTTGCGTGTCGCTTAATAGATAAAAATCGAAGTTTGCAAGTTGACCTGTTTCTTTTAACGATTGCAGACTAACTTCAAAGCCCGCGATAACACGGTGGGTGTCTTCGTTGTAAATAGGCATTACAACGGCGGTTTTTTGGGCGTTAATTGCCTCACTATTGAACTCAATTGGTTTAATACGCTTTAGCGTAAGTGGGTCAATTCGTAATAGCTGTAATACAAAGCCGATTGTTCCACTACAAAATGCCGTTACAATCCAGGCAAAAGTGATTGAGAATAATACTAAAAGAGCATACTCAAGTAATGTCATACCGTTTGAGCTTAAAATCTCAAACATAATAGATATGCCGTAGCCAGATGTGCCAAGCGCTGCAATAGCAAATAGCCAAACTCTTAATGTTTTGAATGGCATTGGAGTGCCCTTACCTTTATTACTTGATGTCATTTGGGTACCAAACATAACTCCATACCTCGCTAATTTCTTTATCACGTAGTTTTAACGATAAACGCATATCAACGGGTTGATCGTCCTGTGGTGCAATTTTAAAGGCTACACGCCATCCTCGTGAATCAGGCAGTTTTTGTACATTCACGTCGGTTACTTCGCCTGTTGTAAGTTGAATGTCGGCATCTAGCTTTAACTGTTCAGAGAGTTGATTTATTTCTGACCCAGTAAAATCAACAGTAAATTGGCGATGGCTTTTTGGTGGTGGATTGTCTTCACCTGGTAAAGCGGCGCTACCGATCCTTGTGCGCAGTACTCTCGCTTTCTCGTGCTGAGTTAAAACTGCATTAAAGGTCGTCATTTTGTAGCTTAGCTTTAATGAATCACCGGCTTTCATTGGCTTTTCTGGTACCCAGTAACTTACGATATTGTCGTTAGTTTCTGTATCAGTAGGTATTTCTACAAGTTCTACACGGCCACTTCCCCATTCACCTTGTGGTTCGATCCATAGGCTAGGGCGGTTGTGGTAATGTGCTTCTGTGTCCAGGTAGTTATTAAAGTCTCGGTCTCGTTGAGCTAACCCAAAACCTTTTGGATTATTATATGAAAACGAAGTTACACTTAGCTGTGAAGGGTTGTTAAGAGGGCGCCATACCCATTTATCATCAGCTGATTGAGTTAATAGGCCATCTGAGTCATGAACTTCAGGGCGATAGTCATCAAAAAATTTGGTACTGTTTTCACCGTGGTAAAACATACTCGTTAGTGGAGCTACACCTAGCTTTTTAATATCTTTACGCGCAAATATCTGCATATCAACATCAACTAGCATATTAGTTGTAGGGTCAACACTAAACTTGTATGCACCCGATATAGATGGGCTATCTAATAATGCAAAAATGGTGATTTGGGTTTGGTCGGCCTTTGGTTTAACTAACCAGAATTCTTTGAACATTGGAAATTCTTCACCCGAATTTTCTGCTGTATCAATGGCAAGGCCTCTAGCTGATAATCCATAAACTTGCTGAGGGCCAACGACTCTAAAATACGATGCTCCCTGAAATACCATTACTTCGTCTTTATACTCGTTAGTATTTAACGGGTAATGTAAGCGAAATCCAGCATGGCCTAGTTGAGTATCCGCAACACTTTTAGCTATTTCTTCTTGTAGTGGTGCAGCAGTGCCATCGTATTGGTAAAAGTCGGTACTGAAAGGTAAGCGACTGCGTTTAGAGTCGCTATCAACGGTATTTATTGTCACAGGTGTTTTATATAAAAAACCAGGATGGAATAATTGCAGCTCGTACAGGCCTTCATCTTTCCATACTGCTTTGTCTTTTTTAAATCGAATTGAACGGTAATCTTGATAATCAATATTGTTAAGTGCTTCAAGCTCAATGTTTTTAGGCGCCACGTATTCTTCGCTTGCTAACTTTTTAGCGCGGGCGCTAATTACGTCAAATAAGCTACTTTGTGGGATTGCTACATCAACGGTTGCAGCAATCGCTTGGTTGCTATTGCCCCAAGTCGAAAAAATAATAAGTAGACCCAGTAGTGGTGCTGACTTCTTTTGCCATTTAGGCAGATTTTGGGTTAGTTGTTTCATTCTCATTCCTTTATAAAAACACGACTTATTTTTACGTTTAGGGTAAATATTGATTTTATTTTGTAAGTATCTTCTAAATAACTTAGAGCAAAATTTAAACCTTAATAAAAGTTCATATTTTTCAATAGGTAATATTTATATACATAATTCACTGAGGTTTTGTTGTGTAAAATTCACTCAAATGTATGTAGTTGTTACTGATTAATTACTAGAAGATTCACAGATCGTCTGAACATATTACGGGGGGTTTAATGAAGCTTGTCTGAATTACATTTGTATAAAATAAAAAAGCCGCAAGAGCGGCTTTCAAATGTTTAGATTTAACTTAGTTATTTCTTTTTAAATCGACGCACTATTGATAGTGGTGCTAAAAGAAGTGATAACCATAATAATGAACCTGCATCATTATCATCATCTGAGCGTAAGTTATTTACTTTCACGGCTACTTTTTCAACGTTAGATAAGTTACCCACGCTATCCTGAGCTTGCACTGTTAAAGTAATACGATTTTCAAATTCGTAATCAATCTCTCCAGCAACAATTAGCTGCCCCTGATTGTTAATAGAAACGCTGTCATTATCAGATGTAATAAATTTAACAACTGGTGATTCATCGGCATTTGGATCACTAAAATCGAGTGTGCCGATAATTGTTCCAATTGCGCTGTTTTCATCGACTGCAAAAACTTGATCAGCTTTAATAACTGGCGTTTGTTCTTCAGGTGTTAAAGTGATTTCAGATTTAATATCAATAATTACAGGGTCGTGATCTGATGCGCGGTATGCACTTTCAGAATACAAACTAGATTGTTGACCTTCGCTTTTAAACTCTACATTGTAATCAAGAGAAATAGGTTCATCTGCGTTGATGTGCCAATCTGTTGCTGCGACAATTTTGCTAAGTAGTGATTGGGTAGCTACTGCATGATCTAAACTACCTGCGCGACCAGAAAAACTGTAAGAATAACCAAGCGTATCACCATCAATTTCTGCAACTACATTTTTGTAGCCTTTATCAGCAAATGCACGTATAGGATCTTCCATTGCGTAAGCATTCATATCGCCGACTAAAATAGTATCTTCGTCGTCAACACCGGTTGGTTTGCTATCAAGCCAATTTGCGAATGCATTAGCACCTTCTGTGCGTATTTCATTCCAACAGCCTTGTCCATCACCTGAATCTGCATTGTTTCCAGAAGCACTACCACAGCTTTTAGATTTAAGGTGTGACACAGCAACAGTAAATACTTCATCAGTTTCTAATGATTTAAAGCTTTGTGCAATTGGAGCACGGTTACTAAAATCAAATGGAGCCTCAGTCGTAATAGCAGCAGTACCTATTTCTTCTACTTTGTTAGCACGATAGATAAGTGCGGTAGTAATTGCATCGGTACCAATTTGATCTACGTTAAAATCAACAAATGCATAGTTGTTAGCACTATCAGCGTCATTTAATGCATCTACTAAGCTTGCAATTGCACTAAATTCGCCAAAACCATCATTTTCAATTTCCATTAAACCAACAACATCGGCCTGGATAGCGCTAATGGCACTTACAATTTTAGCTTCTTGGCGAGTAAATTCAGCTTCTGAATCTGCACCTCGGGCTGTCGGGAACCCTCCGCCTTGGCCATCACCATTAAAGTAATTAAGTACGTTAAAGCTAGCTACACGTAAATCTGCTTCAGCATTAAGTTCAGGCGCATTTTCACGTGCATTTGTTGCAATAAACGAAGGTGCTACAGTTGGGTGGATTCTGTAAAGGCTAAAGCTATAAGCAAGTGCCCCCGTAACCGTATTAACTGTATCGCCAGTACGTAATGTATTTTCTGCTGATAAGCCTGGAGTTGGGTAGGCTGTAGGGTCTAAGTTTTGTACTGTAGAGCCATCATCTAGTAAAATCTTTTTAAGTAGATTTTCAGTTTCAACTGCATTAGCTGCATCTCCAGGTAATGCAACTTGGGTACCTTGATACAAGCGTTCTGTTGCTAATTCAACTTCACCATATCGACCAAGGCCAAAGTTATTAGTTACTACTAATGGTTGTTCTAATGTAACTAACATACCTTCAAAAGCTTCTAAATCAGTTGTATCAGCTAAAGGTAAAGTGATTTTTGTAGCTGCTGCAGCTAAACCAGTGCCACATACGGCAACTTGGCTAACACTGCCGATTTGTGTTGCATCAAAATATTCTTCTACAGTACCTTGTACACGTACATGGTCGCCTACGTTTACGTCAATATCTGCAAAATAAACAAATACACCTTCAGAGGTGAGAGGATTTGCATCTATGTCAGCAGCAAGTGAGCTAACAAAAAAGCCTTTTAATTGATCATCATCTTGGAAGTCTGCGGTTACAATACCCTCAAACTCTACTAAAGTATTAACAAGCGGGCTTGCAGAGCTATCGCCTTGTATAGCGTTAATTAGTACTTTTTCTGCGCCACAAACAAGTGGTTCAAGTGGTTCTGGTTCTGGAATTGGTTCAGGAGCACTGCCTTCAGAACCAGAATGAGAACCTAATCCATCGAATGTATCTATATCAAATTGAACCCATTCATCGCTAGGGCTAAACGCTGATGTTGAATCAGTGCGGCCTGTTGTAATACTGTCTTTTCTACGGAGTGTTTTGTTTTGCGTTTGTGCTGAGGCATCAGACCAAAATGACCCTGGATCTACACCCACTTGACCAAAGCTATCGACTACAATACCATCTTTTGTTAACACAAGAGCATCGTCACCGTTGTAAAATGTAACAGTGCTAGTAGTATCGGAAATACTTAGTATGTCTTCAATTGCGCCGGAGTTGGCAATTACGTATGTTGTATTTGCAGCTAATTCACCTGTTAAAGCAATAGAATTTCCTACAGTATCGCTACCGTTTGAATACAGTCCTAATGTGTATCCATCAAGTACTATTGAGGTAGGTGCATTATTATAAAGCTCAATTGCTTTATTATTACTGCTTCCCTCTATGTATTCTGAAATGATTAGATCTGCAGAGGCTGGTGCACTGAGACTTGCTATAACAAGTGCGAGTGGTGTTATTTTTGTTTTAAACATTTTTTTATTATTCCCGTGTATTAATCCCAAAATGGGACACCAGTTTAGAGAATAAATATGACGAAAATAATACAAAAATGTAAACGAATGTAAACAAAAGGCGATTTAACCGCCTTTTTATAAAAACCTTACTTTTTAGCTAGGTATTGTGCGGCTTGCTTAGCAAAATAGGTCAATATTCCATCGGCGCCTGCACGCTTAAATGCAAGTAAAGACTCCATTATAGTAGCTTCCTCACTTAACCAACCGTTATCAATAGCTGCTTTGTGCATTGCATACTCGCCACTTACCTGATATGCGAAAGTAGGTACACCAAACTCGTCTTTAACACGACGTACAATATCTAAATAAGGCATGCCAGGCTTAACCATGACCATATCAGCGCCTTCTTGTAAGTCTAATGCGACCTCACGTATTGCTTCATCAGAGTTTGCAGGGTCCATTTGGTAGGTTTTTTTATCGGCACCTTTTAAGTTCCCAGCAGAACCTATTGCATCTCTAAATGGGCCATAGTAGCTAGATGCGTATTTAGCTGAGTAGGCCATAATACGGGTATGCACAAACCCATCAGCTTCAAGTGCTTCACGAATTGCAGCAATACGGCCATCCATCATGTCCGAAGGGGCAATTACATCGGCGCCCGCTTCTGCATGCGAGAGTGCTTGTTTAACTAAAATTTCGGTGGTTACGTCGTTTATTACATAGCCTGTGTCATCAATAATGCCGTCTTGACCGTGCGTCGTGAATGGATCAAGTGCACCATCAGTAATTACACCCAACTCAGGAAAGGCTTCTTTTAAAGCGCGAACAGTACGTTGCACTAAGCCATCGTCATTATATGCTTCTTCGGCAAATAGTGATTTTTTGTCCGCAGGGGTTACCGGAAAAATAGCAACGGCAGGTACGCCAAGTTCAACAAGTTCTTTTGCCTCAAGCAATAGTAAATCTATCGATAGACGTTCAATACCAGGCATTGATTCAATTGCTTCGCGGCGATTTTTACCTTCAAGTACAAATACAGGGTAAATTAAATCGTTTACGCTAAGTTGGTTTTCGGCCATTAAGCGGCGAGAAAAGTCGCTGCGGCGCATTCTGCGCATGCGAGTATACGGGAAAAGGTCTAATCCTGATTGGGCCATATTAATATGCTCCTACTGTGGTAATGGAAAAGTGATTACTTGATTACGGCCATGTTGCTTTGCGTAATAAAGTGCTTTGTCGGCGCACTCAGTAAAAATTTGAGGATTGCTAACATCATCAGCAATGCTGGTGTATACACCAGCGCTAATTGTAAATTGAATATCATTATTGGCAACCGTTACTGTACTGGCTGAGATAGCTGCTCGTATTTTTTCAGCTATGTCTTGTGCACCTTCGCTGGGGGTATTAGGTAATAGCACCACAAACTCTTCACCGCCATAACGAGCAACTTCATCGAGTGGTCGCTTTAAATGATCTTTTATAAGGTCAGATACAGCTTTAATAACTTGATCGCCAATTATGTGTCCGTATGTATCGTTAATGCTTTTGAATCGGTCTATATCAAGCATAACAATACTAAGCGGCGTTTGTTCACGGCGAGACCGACGAAGCTCCATTATTAGCTTTTTATCAAAAAAGCGTCTGTTTTTTATTCCGGTTAAAGCGTCTTCGGTATTGAGTAACTCAAGTGAGCGGTTTTTTTCTTCAAGTTCTCTGAGTGTAATTTGTAATTCAAAGGTGCGTTCGTCGACTTGTGATTCGAGTTCTTGGCGTGTTTTTTCTTGTAACTTTAAGCGCTCTTTAAGTAGCGTATCTTGAGCCGCATTTTCAGCAATCAAGGTTTGCTGAGCAATTACTTCTTCATCACGTTGCAAAATAAATAACTTCATTACACTGTAGCATAGACAAAATGTGCAGCTAAAAAAGCATGTAAATACAAATGCTAATGTACTTCTGTCAAAGGCGTATAGCCCTATTACTGCAACAATAAAATAAAGCATCACCACCAAGAAAAAAACTAATACGAGCAGTAGCGCTTTATTAGGTTTAGAAGGTGATAAACGTATGCACATAAGTGTAGTTGCAATATAAAAGCCTAAAACGATTGGGATAGTAGTTAAGCAAAATAGTGTCACTATATGGTTTGGAAATAGCCAAATAAATAATAACGAGACACCTAATGCGTTAACTACCACTTTTTGAACCGTTAGTAAAAAAGAGGGCTTTGGATGGCAAATTTGCTTTTGTAAAGGCAAAAACATTAAAGCAATAAGCATAAGTAATACAGGGATCATAACTTGCTGTAATGCTGGCAAATTAGGATGAATATATTTTAGGCCAAAGCCACAAATGTAGGCTAATAAACTACCTAATGTGAGGGTAATTAAACCAGCATAAACAAAATAACGTTTACGTGAAAAACTATATAAAACTAAGCAACTCACACCTAAAGAAAATATAAAACCAATCAATAAGCCATAGAGTAAATTAAGTTTACCTTTATGTGCCAAATAAGCTTCTGGTTGCCACAGCGTTAAAGGGACTCGCAAGCCGGAGCTATTCGTCACTCTCATAATAATAATGGTTTCGCTATTTGCAGGGCTAATTAATTTAACTAATAAAGATTCACTCTTAATCGCACGTTTATCAAGGGGGTATGCATCGCCAATTTGGGTGTGAGAAATTAATTGCGAGTTATGTAACTGATATACTTGAACGTCGTTTAGCAGAGGGTTGTTTAGTGACAACAGTTGTTCGGTATTATAACTAAGCGTGTTTTTTATTTTAAATTTTATCCACACAGAACGCTGCTCTAGTCCTAAATTGAGAGGTTTTCCTGTGTTTTTTAGCCACTGTATATGGCCACTTTGTTGTGCACTTAATAGCGATGTTGGTTCAAAAGAGTAATACAGATTATTGATGTTTTGAGAGTTAAAATCGTGTTTTATTATTACCGGGTTTGCGAAAGAGCAAAAAGTGCAAAGGAATACCAATAGGCTTAAAAGTGCCTTTGCATAGGCCATTAACGATCTTCTAAACCAAAAACACGGTGAAAATTTTCTGTAGTTTTACGGGCTACAACTTCTTCATCTATTTGATAAAGTTGTGCAACCGTTTGACAGATATAAGGAAGCAGGGCAGGTTCATTTTTACGCGATTTAGGTTTTGGCTTAACTGTTCGTGGAATTAAAAATGGCGCGTCAGTTTCTATTAATAATCGATCTAGAGGAATACTAGGCACTAGTTGTTGTAAATCTTTACCACGCCTTTCATCACATACCCAACCTGTTATACCAATATACAGACCTAAATCTAAATATTGCTTAAGAGCTACTGAGTTACCCGTAAAGCAATGAAGCACACCGCGAATATTAAACTCTTTTAGAATGCTCAACATATCGTCACTTGCATCACGTTCATGTAAGTAAACAGGTAAATCTAATTTTTCGGCAAGCACTAGGTGGCGTCTAAAAACACTACGCTGTACATCGCGAGGTGAAAAGTCACGGTTATAATCAAGGCCGCATTCACCAATCGCTATGACTTGCTTATTGTTTGCAAGTGCAGTTAATTGTACTTCTAATTCATTCGTCGCCGATTTAGCATCATGCGGGTGGACACCCGCCGTAGAATATTGAAGATGTTTTATCGCAAGTTCAAGTGATTGCTGACTACTTGCAATATCACAACCTATAATAAGCATATTTGTAACCCCGGCTTCGCTTGCGCGGGTAATTACATCACGATGCTGGTCATCAAATTGATGATTAGTTAAGTTAACCCCAGCATCAATTAACGTATATGACATTACTTAGTACGTTTAACGCGAATAGAGCGGTTTTTACCGTCTTTTTTCAGTAAGAAAGAGCTGAATGCACCGCGACTAATTATAATTGTATCATTTTCTTTTAAACGCATGCTGTCAGAGCCAATTTGGCGCCATTGTTGGCCGTTATCTAGTGAAATAATTAACTCGCCATAAGCAGCTTCATCAATTGATGTAATCATGGCTTTTATTTCAGTTTCTTTCTCTACTTGCTCTTCTATTTTATGCTCTAAACCAAAATTGTCAGCTTTTGCCTTTGCTTGAATTGGTGCTGCAGCTACGACTTGAGGCACATTGTTAGCCGTTGGTGGAGTGAGCGTTTTTGTTATTGTTGGCTTTGTTAGTGATTTACCAGCAATTGTATTGTCATAGCAAAGTAATCGGTTAAAGTCATTTTCAATAAAGCTACATGCTTGCAGGGCCTGAGTATTAAATTCAGTTTGCGCAGCAAAAGTAGGCGCACTTAATAAAACCAATAGTGAGAGTAGTTGTTTTTTCATTTTATTCCTCAGATTCTTTTTGTGGTTTGGCGGTATAAAATTTTGCTAAAATTAAACCTAGTTCAAACAAAAGAAGCATCGGAAATGCTAATAATGTTTGTGATAAAACATCAGGCGGTGTTAAAAACATTGCCACTACAAATACACCCACCACGATATAAGGGCGCTTTTCTTTTAAGCTTGTTGTTGTTGTTGCGCCACTCCAGCATAGCAACATAATTGCCACTGGAATTTCGAAAGCGACACCGAATGCAAAAAATAGTTTTAATACAAACCCTAAATAGCTACTTATATCGGGGGCAAGAGTCATCATCTCTGGGCCGGTACTTGTAAAAAAGCCTAAAATAATTGGCAGAACTACAAAATAACAAAAAGCTATGCCGCCATAAAATAATATTATACTTGAGGCGAGAATGGGCATGAGCATTTTCTTTTCGTGCTGATATAACCCCGGTGCTATAAAGCCCCAAATTTGATGCAATATCCACGGAATCGACGCAAATAAAGCGACAAATAAAGTAAGTTTGAAAGGTGCAAAAAAGGGTGCAGTTACATCAGTTGCAATCATAGTCGCAGTACTTGGCAAATGCGAAACTAACGGCTGTGCAACAAAGGCGTAAATATCATTCGCAAAATATACTATGGCAATGAAAATAACTAAAATGCTCAATAGTGCTTTTATTAGCCGATCACGTAACTCAATTAAATGCGCTACAAACCCCGATTTTACTTCCTCAGCCATTATTTTTTATACCATGTAGTAAGTTGACCACAAAGTGAGAGATAAATTTCACTTTTTTTCATCAAGTTGTTGGTTATTTGATGTATCAGGTTGTGTTTTTTTGTAGCTGTGAGTAACTGACTCCGCCGCTTTTTGTAGCTCTGTTAATGAACTTTGTAGCTCAGGGCTTAAATCTTTTAATTCTTGCTGTTCTGCTTTTTTAAGGTTTTCGTGCAGCTCATGAATACGAAGCTCTTCACTTACTTCGGCTTTTACTGAGTTGGCAAGTGATTTAGCGGTTTTAACCCATTTACTCACTGTTCTAATCGCAACAGGTAAGCGCTCAGGGCCGAGCACCACTAAACCCACAATAAAAATAACAACAAGTTCCCACATGCCCATACTAATTAAACCTTATTGTTATCTTTGTTTTTTTCAGTATCGGTTGAGTTGTCAGCAGTGTTTTTTTCTGATTGTTGAATTTGCTCGGATTTCTCTTTTTCGCTCATTTGATCATCCGACATTGCTTTTTTGAAGCCTTTAACAGCGCCTCCAATGTCACCACCCATACCGCGTAGTTTTTTTGTGCCAAAAAGTAAAACTATGATCGCTAAAACAATTAATAATTGCCAAATACTAATACCACCAAAACCCATGGTTTTCTCCAATATATAAAACGGTTAAATGTTTATTTTAAATACTAATTATACGCTCACTAGCGCAAATAGCACCCAGTTTATGCGCTGCGCCATGCCGCTATAAAGCTAATAGCCGATAAGCTTATTGCAATACTTGCAGCTACTAAATCGTGCTGTAAATAACAAAGTGTTGCCATAATCATTGTAGCACTACCAAATAAACTCAATATTAAAGGTTTATGAGATACCTTTTGTTCTTGAGGTTGATGAGCGTGTGGTGCACGCTTTAAATTTTGGTAAATTAGATCAGGTAGTTCAGGCATTTTTTCAGCCCAAAATGGCAAGTTAGCATACATTTGCTTCAGTACTGATAGCGGTCCAACTTGCTGCTTCACCCAATCTTCTAAAAAGGGTTTGGCTGTTTTCCATAAGTCGAGTTGCGGGTAAAGCTGACGCCCTAATCCTTCAACGTATAATAAGGTTTTTTGTAGCAATACTAATTGCGGTTGTACCTGCATGTTAAAACGACGTGCAGTATTAAATAGATTTACGAGCACGTGACCAAATGAAATTTCAGCCAAAGGTTTATTAAATATAGGCTCACAAACTGTGCGAATCGCAAATTCAAATTCTTCAATGCTAGTATCTGGTGGTACCCAACCTGAATCAACGTGTAGCTGTGCAACTTGGCGATAATCACGATTAAAAAAGGCGATAAAGTTTTCAGCTAAATAGCGTTTATCTTCTTTGCTTAACGTACCAACTATACCGCAATCAATACCGATATACATTGGATTTTCAGGATGCTCGCGAGAGACGAATATATTACCAGGGTGCATGTCGGCATGAAAAAAGCTGTCTCTAAACACCTGCGTAAAAAACACTTCTACGCCGCGCTCAGCAAGTAATTTCATATTAGTGTTTTGCGCCAGTAATGCATTCGTATCAGACACCGGTATACCGTAAATACGCTCCATTACCAGCACATTGCTACGGCTATAATCACTGTAAACTGCAGGGATATATAATGAATCAGAGCCTTCAAAATTGCGTTTTAGTTGAATGCCGTTGGCACCTTCTCGCATTAAATCGAGCTCGTCTAGGAGTGTTTTTTTGTATTCTTTAACCACTTCAACGGGGCGTAGACGTTTTGATTCGTTATGGACTTTTGCAAGTACCTTAGCGAGCTTTTCCATTAACGCTAAATCGGCATTAATTTGCTCGTAAATATTGGGTCTAATAACCTTAATGACTACATCTTGTTCAATGCTTTGCTCATCAATAAGCTTTGCTGTATGTACTTGCGCTATAGATGCAGAGGCCAGTGGAGTTTGTGAAAACTCACTAAACAATTCACTTATATCGTTAATTTCTAGCGCTTTTTCTATGATTTTTTGTGCAAGTTCGCCTTCAAATGGCTGAACTTGATCTTGTAAAAATGCAAGCTCTAAAGCGATATCATGAGGGAGTAAGTCACGACGAGTAGAGAGCATTTGGCCAAACTTAATCCAAACAGGACCAAGCTCTTGTAGTGCCAAACGTAAGCGTAGCCCTGCAGGTTTTTCTTTGTGCTGATTACGCAGCCAAAACAAACTGCCACGAGCTACTCTACCAAACCAAGGGATCTTATGTTTTGGAATTAGCTCGTCTAGCCCATAGCTAAGTAAAGTTTTGGTGATGTTATATAAACGTGCAGTCGACACAAAAAATCCTTAGCGGGTGTTTGAAGGTGAAAAAGAGTTTAACAGGGTATTTATACGCTGCTCAACAGCAGCGACTTGGCCTTTGAGTTCTCTATTTTTTTGTTTAAATTGCTCAAGTTCTAATGGGTGAATAGTAATTGCGAGCTCATCTTGGCATAAACTTGTAAGCATTGTACTTATTTTAGTGTTGGTTTTGCTGCTCTTTTGTTTTAGTTTTTTTAAGTGCAGATATAACTGCTGGGCGGGAGTATCACCAATGTATCTAGAGAGCTGTTCAGGCCAATCAATATCAATGCCTGAAAACGCATTACTATAAGTTTGCGCAATATTTAAATCGCCTTGTAAGTTGAGCTTATCTTGGCGAATTAACTGGGTAAGCATAGCTGGGTTTTTAAGAGCTAAAAGCGTGTCTATGTCTGCGCTGATCATACAATCTGCGTTTTCATTATTTTGAGCACTGTATAAGTGTAATTGCTCAGCGCTATAAACAAGTTGGATGCTTTGTTGCCAATCTCTTACTTCAACCACTAAGCGCTGATATTTAACTGCGCTTAGCTTTTGAGATAATTGTGGGTCAAGGCTAAGTGCTTGATTTAGTACACGCTCAATAAGCGAGAGTACAAAACTAGGTAACATAAAAAATTCAGATGGCATTGCATCATTATTATTTTTTGTTATTTTCTCAAGCGCCATAACTGCTAGCCTTAATATTTAAAACCACGATGCAGCGCAACAATTCCGCCTGTGAGGTTTTGGTATGTTGTTTGCTCAAAGCCTGCATCTTCCATCATCGCTTTTAGCGTGTCTTGATCTGGATGCATACGAATAGATTCAGCTAAATACTTATACGATTCACTGTCGTTAGCAACTAGCTTACCCATTGTAGGCAATAAATTAAATGAGTAAAAATCGTAAGCTTTACTAAGTACGTCATGCTCTGGTTTTGAAAACTCTAAAACAAGTAAACGACCACCTGGCTTTAAAATGCGGTACATAGAGCGTAATGCTTTGTCTTTATCGGTAACGTTACGTAAGCCAAAGGCAATAGTGATCACATCAAAGCTATTATCTGGGAACGGCAGCATTTCTGCATTCATTTGTACGTAGTCTATATTGCCCACTAACCCAAGATTATGTAGTTTTTCACGACCAACTTTAAGCATAGATGAGTTTATATCACCTAAAACAACTTGACCCGTTTCGCCCACTAATTGACTAAATTTTGCAGTTAAGTCGCCAGTACCGCCGGCTAAATCGAGTACATGATGGCCTTTACGAACACCTGAGCTTGCAATAGTTTGACGTTTCCATAAACGATGCACACCAAAAGACATTAAATCATTCATTACATCGTATTTTGCAGCTACTGAGTGAAATACATCAGCAACCATAGAAGCTTTGTCGTTCTCGGCTACTGTTTTATAACCAAAATGCGTGGTCTTTTGTTCGGTTTCGTTCATGATTAATCTCTATCGTGACAATAGAGGTTAGTGTACTTTATTGTACGCAGTAGGTGCAATTTGAATATGATTTATCAGGTAATTTATTGCCCTGCAGTGTAACTACTTTGCCCTAATGAACGTGCTTTAAAAGCCGCATGAGATGCTTTTTTTGCTAACTGATTAAAATCATCTTCTTGTTGATGCTGTGCAATTCCTAGTGATAAGCCAATACTTGGTAGCTTGATACCTGTTTTTGAACTAACAAAGCGTAGCTTTTCGACCCCATTTCGTACTTTCTCGGCTATCACATTGGCCGTATCTGGGTCGATGTCGGCGAGCAAAACAGTAAATTGATCTTTAGCTGTGCGACCAGGTAAGCCACTTTGAAAAACATATTTTTGCACTTGCTTAGCTACCTTACTCAAAATGACTTCACCAATAATATCACCATAATTTTTAGTAAAGTGGTCAAGGTTGTCTATTTGAATCGCTATTGCGCAAATAGATTTTTGTTGATTAGTCCACACTTGGGTTTGTTGCGTTAAATAATGGCGCTTATAAAGCCCTGTTTGGCTATCAATAATATGCTGTTTACGAAGTTGAGTTAGGTGCTTTTGTGTTTTTTCGTGTAGTTGTTTGGCTTTGCTTAGTTCTTGCTTAAATTGCTTATGTTGGTTGAGTAATTCGGCGGTTTGATTATGAAGTACTTCAAGCGCTTGACGGCTTTGTTCTATGTTGTTCTCATCTAGCGAATGTACGCATTCGCTTACTTGACCCGCAAAGCGAATTATTTGCTTTTCAGTAGCTTGAGAATTTTGAGAAAGTGAGTTTATAACACCATCAACATTTTGAATCATGTTAACTTGCGCTTTGTGCCCAGTATTTAAAAACTCAGAATGTAGCTGTTCAATTAAAACGCTATCTATATTGTCTTCAACAGCAATAGCACGGTCTAAAGCTTTATTTAGCTTGAGATTAGTTTGACTGGTATAAGCATAAATAACTTGATAATTCAGCGGCGTAGGTGGGAGCGCATAACGCTCTAAAAAAACACACACTTTGGTCATTTTTTCTTGTGCAATAGCCATGGAATCATGGAACATCATTTTTTAAATACCAACTAAGTACGCATAAGTGCAAATTCGAATATCTCATTCCATGAGGCGGTTATGCGTCCGAGCTTTTTATTATTTTTTACTACAGTAATCGTTATGTGCGTTATTTAAAAGTAAAAACAGATGTTAGGGAACTTAAATTTTACTTTAGCAGCTTGATAGCTGTTTTTCTCATCAATTAAGCTTATTATTAACTCTGTTAGTGTCGCTTTTCACTTTAATACACTTGTTTTTAGTAAGGTTTATTAATTAAAGTTGGTCTCATTTACTTGCTATTTATTTAGCCTGCGATAGCTTTGTGAAATTAATAACACTGCTAAGTTACATTATAATGAATCATTTTTTAATTAAGCCACTTCGCCAATATTTATTTGGCATCACGGTTTTGTGCTCATTGAGTGCATGCCAAATAACAACACCAAATGCCAATAAACAATTCACCCAAGTAGCGAAAAGCATTGTCGATTATAGGCAAAGTACTAATCCTTATAGAAACTTAGAGGGAGTTGAAGGTTACTTATTACCAAATTTATCGCCCGAATTTTTAGCACAAGAATATAAAAATAAAACGCGATTACTTGCTGAATTAGACACTATTAATATTGAAAAGCTAAGCGATGAAAATCAAATTAACTTCGATATTATTCGAGCTCAAGTACAAAACAGTGTCGATGAATATGTATTTAATGCGCACTATATGCCGCTCACCTCTGAATATGGGTTTCATTCTGGTTTGTCGTACATAATAAATAGCTCTCAATATAAAAACCCGGAAGATTACCAAGTGTATCTTGCACGATTGGCGCAAGTTCCGCGCTTTTTTGAGCAAAACATGTATTGGATGAAAAAAGGGCTTGAGACTGGGCTTACTCAACCTAAAGCTGTATTGGAAGGTTATGAAGATTCAATTAATGCTTACATTGTTGACGATGTAACTACATCTGAGTTTTATAAACCTTTTTTAACTAATACAGCGGGTTTGAGCGACAGTGAATTTAAAGCACTACAACAAAAAGCCAAAATCATTATAAAAAAAGAGGTTATAAAATCTTATAAAGGTTACTTAGTGTTTTTTACGCAGCAGTATCGACCTTTTGCACGTACAAGTATTGGCATATCAGAAACACCTAATGGCGAAGCGTTTTATAAAAATAGAGCTAAGTACTACACCACCACCGACATGACACCTAAAGAGATTCACGAACTTGGCTTAAAAGAAGTTGAGCGAATTCGTAGTGAAATGGAAAACGTAATAGCAGAGGTAGGTTTTAAAGGCACGTTTGCTGAATTTATCCACTTTTTACGCACTGATCCACAATTTTACGCTACAACACCAGAGCAGCTTTTAAAAGAAGCATCTTATATTGCTAAAAAAATGGATGCACAACTGCCTAAGTTATTTCATACCTTACCGCGCAAACCTTATGGTGTAGCACCTGTACCGGCCAGTATTGCACCTAAATACACAACCGGTCGATATTCAGGCTCTAATCGAGATGATGAAGCAGGGTATTATTGGGTAAATACTTACGCTTTAGATAAGCGTCCTTTGTATGTTTTGGAAGCATTAACGCTGCACGAAGCAGTGCCAGGTCATCATTTACAGATATCACTTAATGCAGAGCTTGAAAATCTGCCGAGCTATCGTCGTGATGCTTACCTTTCGGCATTTGGCGAAGGTTGGGGGCTTTACTCTGAATATTTAGGTTTAGAAGCAGGCTTTTACCAAGACCCATATAGCCGTTTTGGTCGTTTGACGTATGAAATGTGGCGAGCAGCGCGTTTAGTTGTTGATACAGGTATGCATACGTATGGCTGGAGTCGCGAGCGTGCCATGAACTTTATGAGCGAAAATACAGCGCTTTCGTTGCATAACGTTAAAACCGAAACCGATCGTTATATTACATGGCCTGCACAGGCGCTTTCGTACAAAATAGGTGAGCTAACTATTAAGCGTTTACGCGCTGAGGCAGAGCAAGCGCTAGGAAAAAACTTTGATATTCGTGAATTTCATCATCAAATATTACGTCATGGTTCAGTGCCTTTATCAGTGCTAGAAACACAAGTACGCATGTATATAAAAAATGAATCAGTTAAGCTGGAAAGTAAATAAGTATAATTTTAAAAAATGGGTACTGAGTTGTTTTTATAGCTATTTAAGTTACTAGTTTGTTGGTAAGTGTTTGTATTTGTTATTTTAAGCAAGCAAGTTAGTAAATATAATGAGCCATTTAGTTCATTAAAACGGTCAGTATTTATTAGGTATTATTTTAAAAATCACCAAGGGTCATAAATGAGCAATTTTATAATGTTTAGTATCGATATATTTGCAAGTATGTTTATAGTTGTACTCGGGTTCGTTGTGCTTACTGTTATTATTTTTTATATTCGAGATGTAACGCAAACAAAGCATGCTATTAGACGTAATTACCCTGTTATTGGTCGCTTTCGATATTTTTTTGAACGCCAAGGGGAGTTTTTTAGACAGTACTTTTTTGCTCAAGATAGAGAAGAAATGCCGTTTAACCGCGCAGAGCGAAGCTGGGTTTATCGTGCAGCAAAAGATGTTGACCGTACAGCTGCGTTTGGTTCTACGCAAAGCTTAGAAGTAACAGGTACGGTTATGTTTATGAACTGTGCTTTTCCTACTTTAGATGAAGAAGCACTCGACCCGAGCAATGTTACTTTGGGTCCATACTGTAAAACACCTTACACAACCAACTCGTTATTCAATGTATCTGGTATGAGTTTTGGTGCGCTTTCAAAGCCAGCTGTACGAGCCTTATCAAAAGGGGCAAAACTAGCAGGTTGTTGGATGAACACCGGTGAAGGGGGGTTAAGCCCTTATCACTTAGAAGGGGGGGCTGATATTGTTTTCCAAATTGGTACCGCTAAATATGGTGCACGAGACGAGCACGGTAATTTAAGTACTGAAAAACTTAAAGAAATAGCGGCTCACGAACAAGTAAAAATGTTTGAACTTAAAATGAGCCAAGGCGCAAAACCAGGTAAAGGTGGTATGTTACCAGGGCGCAAAGTCAACGCCGAAATAGCTAAAATTAGGGGTATACCAGAAGGGCAAGATTCTATTAGCCCCAATGGTCATCCTGAAATTAAAAACCCAGCCGATATTCTCGATATGATTGCCACTGTACGTAACGCGACAGGAAAGCCTACAGGCTTTAAAGCGGTAATTGGTGCTTACGGATGGTTAGAAACGTTGTTCGCTGAAATAAACCACCGTGGTATAGAGTCTGCACCTGACTTTATTACCATAGATAGTGCTGATGGTGGTACGGGCGCAGCACCACAACCGCTTATGGATTCGGTGGGTTTACCACTGCGCGAAAGTTTACCGCTTGTAGTTAACATGCTTGAAAAACATGGGCTGCGAGATCGTATTAAAATAATCGCCTCAGGTAAATTAATTGTTCCTTCAAAGGTTGCTTGGGCGTTAGCGCTCGGTGCTGATTTTGTTGTATCGGCTCGGGGGCATATGTTTGCACTGGGCTGTATTCAGGCAATGCAATGTAATAAAGATACCTGTCCGACGGGTATCACTACGCATAACGAGCGTTTGCAACGTGGTTTAAATGTAGCTGATAAAGCGCAGCGAGTAGCTAACTATAATAAATACATTCATTACGGAGCTGGGCTAATAGCTCATTCTTGTGGTGTGACTAGTGCACGCGAATTAAAACGTGAACATGTACGTATAGTGCAAGAAAGTGGTTTATCAGAACCGCTCGATAAAATTTACGAAAACTATAAGTAAGTTTTTAACTAACTAAAAAAGGCGCTAATAGCGCCTTTTTAATGTTTTTTAGTTTAATTGGCTTATTAATAAACTAAAAAATGCTTCTTTGTTGTCGCATGTTTGGGCATTCAAAATAAGTTGCTCGCCTAGTGCTAATGTTTGTTTTTGCACTATAAGACGCGCTTTCTCATCATTTATGCTATCTATATCGGTTACATGTGCGAGCCCTATGGTGCGCCTAATTAACTCAGCACCACAGTAGCCAATGGCGTCTTGTAATACGCCCTTTATAAAGTATTCACCGTAGCCTGTAACCTTTAGCGCACCTTCAGTAGTGTGCTCATTTATAAGCGTAAGCCAATGCTGTTCAAATAAGGTATAGCATTCAACAAGGGTGCTTAATAAGTGGGTTTGGTAATTACGACGAGCCACAAAATCTTCAATATGCCCGTATTGTGCGCAGTAATTTAAAAGTAAATTGCCAATAAAAGAGCCAATATCGAACCCAGCAGGTCCAAAAAAACCAAACTCTGGGTCAATCATCTTTGTATTATTACAATCAACAAAAATGCTACCGCTGTGCATGTCACCATGAAGTAATGTTTGCGGGTTAGATAAAAAATTAGCTTTTAGTTTTGCTATTTCTAACTTTAATACGCTGTTTTTGTGTATTGCATCAACTTCGTTTTGTAGTTGCTTTGGGTAGTTATTGCGTTCGTGCTCAATGTACGGATCGCTAAAAAATAAGTCTTCAGTGATTTGGCAGAGCTCAGGATTAGTAAATTGACTAACGAGTGCTTTTTTAGTTTGTGCGGTTAAATAAAAATCTGAATTATAAAAGCCAGTATGGCTTAAGTAGGTCGCTACATGCTGCGCCAATTTAGGAAATTGCTCCGCATTATTTTGTGCAGTGCGCAGTATTTGTAAATTACCTAAATCCTCTAAAATAGTCAGCGCTTGCATTTCACTATAATGTAAAACCCTAGCAGTATAAGTTGGGCAAATAGCGCCATGATTAAGCAAAACTTGCGCTTCTATACGAGCTCTATCAAGTGTTAATGGCCACGACTCGCCCACACAACGCGCGTAAGGCAGAGCTTGCTTCAAAATAACGCTATTGTTTTGCTCATCAGTAATTCTAAATACCAAATTAAGATTGCCATCGCCAAACTCATATGCCGATAAGGTTTGTCCTTGAGCAAAAAAATTACATTGTTTAGATTCAATTAATGTCGATACGTAATCGATAGCGCGCTGTGCGTTAAAAGCAACATAGTTAGTCATGGTTTAAATCTCAAAAATCAGCTTTTAAGCATTCTATACCTTTAAATGTTTAGATGTCTATAAGTCTAACTTGAGAGTTATTCAAAGTGGTGTAAAATAACGTTACGTATTTTTAATACCTTAAGCATTATGCAAAATTTAATCGCAAGCAGTTTAAAATATGAAAACGGGTCGCTTAGTGTGCTCGACCAATATTTACTACCTCACCAGCAGGTATGGCATCAATGCCATGATGTAGAAACCATGAAAGAGCTGATCATTAGTTTAAAAGTACGTGGAGCTCCACTTATTGGTTTAAGCGCGAGCTTGCTAGTGGCGTATTTAGCTGAGCAAGGGGTAGTTAAAAGTGAGCTTGAAAAAGCAATCAATGAGCTAGAAGCCACTCGCCCAACGGCGGTTAATTTAATGCATTGTATGGCGGCATTGCGTAAAGCTTTAACGCAAAGCGATTATGTTGCCAGTATTGTTACCACAGCCGAGCGGTTGTTTATTGAAGATATTGAGCTGTGTGAGCGAATGGCAAACCGTGGCGCCGAACTTATAAATAGTGGCGACAATGTATTAACTCATTGTAATACAGGGGCGCTTGCAACCGCTGGTATTGGTACTGCACTAGGTGTTATCTATAAAGCGCAGCAAAAACATGGCAACGTACATGTGTGGGTTGATGAAACACGGCCATTATTACAAGGCGGTCGCTTAACTGCCTTTGAGCTTGAGCGCTGGAAAATACCTTACACATTAATTTGCGATAATATGGCGGCAAGTTTAATGGCTGCAGGTAAAGTAGATAAAATAGTGGTAGGGGCTGATCGTATTGCTGCCAATGGTGATTTTGCTAATAAAGTGGGCACCTATAATTTAGCCGTACTTGCGTATTTTCATAACATTCCATTTTATGTGGTCGCGCCTATTACGACGCTTGATACCAACACCGCGTGTGGTGATGATATAGAAATAGAGCAACGTAATCCTCAAGAAGTGCGCGGAGTTAGCGGTAGCTTTGGCGAAGCTTTATGGGCGCCCACCAATGCTAATGTATATAACCCTGCATTTGATATAACGCCGGCAAAGCTGGTCACAGGGTGGGTGTTAGATACGGGTGTGTATAACCAAAGTCAGGTAGAAAATGGCGATCTCATAAAGCTTAAGTAACTTCGCGATATTTTTGGTCCACGTTATGTTTATTAGTGTGGACCAAGGTTTTGAATGACTAACTTACGATAATAGCGGAAATTGCTCTGCAATAGACGAGTCAGTACTTTTTGCTACCCAGCCCTCTGTATTGCTAAATAAGCGAATGGCAGTAAACTCAGGGTCGCTTCCCATATCAAACCAATGCGGGGTAAGTTCAGGTACTGAAATTAAATCGCCTTGTTGGCAAAGTACCTGATAAACCTTATTGCCTAAATGCAGGCAAAATAGCCCTTGGCCTTTTACAAAAAAACGCACTTCGTCTTCATTATGAGTATGTTCAAATAAAAACTTTTTGCGTAGCTCTGAAGCGGCAGGATTGCCTTTAGCTAGAGATATAACGTCTACTGTTTGATAGCCATTTTCGATTTTTAACCGATCTATATCGCTTTTGTACGCACTAATAATTTGCTCATGGGTGGTGTGCTCATTAATATCTGCATTTGTTTGCCACTGTTCAAAACGTACGTTTACTTTAGCTAGTTGCTTTGCAATATCATCAGCATTTGATGTGTTTACAAGTGCTTTGTTTGCATTGTTGTCGGCATACACTGTTAATTGGCTCATACTAATTGCCCCAATTTAAATTGGCTAAAGTCATTAATATAAGGGTGTGCTTTAGTGCTTGCTTGCCCATCACGAATTAAATGTAGTGTTTTTAAGCCTGCAGCTTGCGCGGCATCAAGTTCACCGGCTACATCACTTAAAAAGAGTATTTCTGCTGCTTTAAACGGTAATAGCTTAACAATAGTGTTATAGGCTGTTTGTTCTTGTTTTGCGCCAACTTTGGTGTCAAAAAAGTCAGTAAACAAGCTGCTAATGTCGCCATAATCACTGTATTTAAAAAGTAGCTGCTGCGCTTTTACCGACCCTGACGAGTACACATACAAAGTAATATCGTTGTTGTGTTGAGCTTGTAAAAAATCAAATGCATCTGGGTATAAATGACCTTTAAAATCACCGTGTTCATACCCTGTTTGCCAAATTAAGCCTTGTAACTGCTTAAGTGGAGTGATTTTTTTATCTTCATCAATCCAGGTAAGTAAAGTGCTAATGACTTCTTCTATATCGGCGTTTGGCTTTTCGACAAGGGCTTTCACGGCACTAATTTGCTCGGCTACATCAGGCTTATCAGCATTGGCACGTACAAAGGTAGGTAACTGCTTTGCCGCGTAAGGAAACAACACCTCTTTAACAAACGAGATGCGGGTTATTGTGCCTTCGATGTCGGTTAAAATGGCTTTAATCATTTAGTTACTCCCGCTTGAATACCGATTATTTTCAGGCGCTCTAGTTCGCAACTAAATAAAAACTCTAAGGCTTCTAGGTGGCGACGAACTTCATCAATATTACGCCCTACTGCATATAAGCCATGACCACGTATCAGTACGCCGTGCTCTATCGGCGTATGTAAATGATGGTCACTGACCAGCAGGCTTAATCGGTCAATATCTTGATCGTTATCGAAAATAGGAATGCTCAGCGTTTCTAAATGCGAAGTAAAGCCGCTCAGTGCTTTTTGCATTTCATAGCCTGTTAAATCAAGCTGATGCCTTTGGGTAATTTGCGACAGTACGGTGGCGGCTACAGAGTGAGTATGCAAAACACACTGTGCATCAGGTATAAGCTGATACAAACTTAGGTGTAATTGTGTTTCTGCCGATGGCTTTACAGCTCCTGCTAGGCGCTCGCCTTGGTGGTCTAATTGCAAAAAATGCTCTTGCGTAAGTGAGCCTTTATCGTGCCCACTTGCCGTAACAACAAAGCCAGTGCTAGTACGAGCTGAAAAATTTCCACCTGTTGCGGGTACCCAGCCTTTTTGGCTAACCCATTTTCCGGCTTCAATAAGTTGTGAAATAGCGGTATTGTTTTGCATACATTCCTCACTAATGAGCGTAAAGTTAATTGTTTTTAGACGGCTATACTTCTGTTTTAAGCAATGATAGCATCGCTGTAAGCGCAAAACCATCATTAAGGGCATCACGTGTTTGAAAGTAAATTACCAAATTTAGGCGTTAGTATATTTAGCCAAATGAGTGGGTTGGCTAATGAGTTTTCGGCAATTAATCTCTCTCAAGGCTTTCCTGAGTTTGATGCTCCTGATCTTTTAAAAACGCAGTTAAATTATTATGTGCAGCAGGGCGTTAATCAATATTCACCTTCAAGTGGTGTACCACGATTACAGCAACAAATTGCTGATTTAGCAAAGCATAAATATGCAGCTGCTATAAACGCAGCTGATCAAGTTACTGTTACCTCAGGTGCAACAGAGGCATTGTTTGTGGCTATTCAAACAATCGTGCGCCCCAGTGATGAAGTGATTGTATTTGACCCTGCATATGACTCCTACCAACCCGCAATTGAACTCGCTGGTGGAAAGTCGGTACACATTGCTTTAAGTGCGCCAAATTACACTATTGATTGGCAAGTAGTGAGCCAAGTAATTACTAAAAATACCCGTGCAATTATTATAAATACGCCTCATAACCCAAGCGGTAAAATATTACAGCCACAAGATATAAAAGAGCTTAAAGAGTTAGTTGGTACTCACAATTTGTATGTAATAAGCGACGAGGTATATGAGCACATTACGTTTGATGAACAACCACATTTAAGCGTATTACGCGATGATGAATTATTTGCCAAAAGCTTTGTTGTATCGAGTTTTGGTAAAACGTTTCACAGTACGGGCTGGAAAATGGGTTACTGTATTGCACCTGCCGATTTAGCTGTCGAATTTAGAAAAATTCATCAGTACGTTACGTTTTCAAGTTTTACCCCCGCACAGCATGCGCTTGCCGATATGCTCGAGCAGCAAGGCGAGCATATAGATGAGCTAAGTGGGTTTTATCAGCAAAAACGCGACTTATTAGCGAGCCATTTAAGTAATAGTCGTTTTAAAATTTTACCTAGCCAAGGCACTTACTTTTTATTATTAGATTACAGTGATGTATCGGATTTAAACGATGTTGAATTTTGCCATTGGTTAGTTGAGCAAGCAGGTGTGGCGGCTATTCCGTTAAGTGTGTTTTATCAAAAACCACCAACCGATAAAGTAATTCGCTTATGCTTTGCTAAAAACGACAACACTCTCATAGAGGCTGCGCAAATATTATGTCAACTTTAACCATTACAGCATTGCAAAGCTCGCTTTATTGGCTTGATAAAGACGCTAATTTAGCCATGTTTAATAAACAGCTTGACGCAATTACGCATCAGCCCGATCTTATTTTACTGCCAGAAACATTCTCGACTGGCTTTGCTATTAATTTAGATTGTGCAGAGCCCGAAAATGGTAAAGTACTGACTTGGTTAAAAGCGCAGGCTCATAAACATAATGCGGTTATTGCGGGTTCGGTACTTGTTGCACAAGGCGATAAAAAAGCAAATCGGTTTTATTGGGTAAAACCCGATGGAGAGGTGAGTTATTACGATAAGCGCCATTTATTTCGCTTAGGCAGTGAGGGCGACTACGTTGTAGCAGGGCAAGCGCGCAAAGTTTTTGAAATCAATGGTTTTAAACTATTACCGCAAGTATGTTATGACCTGCGTTTTCCGGTATTTCAACGCAATAATAACGACTACGATGTAATGATAAACGTAGCAAATTGGCCTGCTGTACGCCGCCATATTTGGGATACGTTACTTATGGCGCGTGCAATGGAAAACCTATGCTACGTAGTAGGCGTTAATCGCGTGGGGGAAGACGGTAATGGTGCCTCGCACAATGGCGGTACAGCGGTATACGACTTTAAAGGCGATGCCTTAACTAAAGCGCAAGATAACACTGAGCAGCTAGTTACTATAACACTTGAAAAAGCACCACTGGATGAGTTTAAAGCAACGTTTCCTACCTATTTAGATGCAGACCCTTTTACATTAATATAGACAGGTTAATTTAGCGCAGAGCTAATAAAGTGTTAAAATAGTCGCTGATATTTTTGTTGGCGGCTAATATACATTATGAACACTTTAATCACTCCTGTAATTTTAGCTGGTGGCATAGGCTCTCGCTTGTGGCCGCTTTCTCGCCAAGCAATGCCTAAACAATTTTTACCACTACTAAATGAAAACACGTCATTGCTACAAAGTACGTTGGCGCGTGTTTCTAATGAGTTGTTTGATAATGCTATTTTAGTGTGTAATGAGCAGCACCGATTTATTGCCGCCGAGCAAGCTGCAAGCTCAACTCCTAGTGCATTATTACTCGAACCCAAAGGTAAAAATACCGCGCCTGCCATCGCATTAGCCGCCCACTATGCACTGCAAAATGGGATTACCGGTCCACTATTAGTGATGCCTGCCGATCATCATATTAAAAACTTTGATGTATTAACAGCTAAGCTCCCAGAAGCTGTAAAACTTGCTG
Organism: Pseudoalteromonas sp. S8-8; assembly: GCF_000497875.1. Classification (NCBI taxonomy): domain Bacteria; kingdom Pseudomonadati; phylum Pseudomonadota; class Gammaproteobacteria; order Alteromonadales; family Pseudoalteromonadaceae; genus Pseudoalteromonas; species Pseudoalteromonas sp. S8-8. The sequence goes on along the minus strand of NZ_AUTR01000010.1, from coordinate 12,524 downwards.
AGCAAGGAAAGCTAGTTACATTTTCTATTACTCCTACAGAACCGCATACTGGTTATGGCTATATAAAACAAGGCTCGGCTATTGCTGGAACTGGTTGTTACGATGTTGCACAATTTAAAGAAAAGCCTGACTTAGATACAGCGAACCGTTATTTAGCTCAAGGTGGTTATAGCTGGAATAGCGGCATGTTTTTATTTACCCCCGCAGCCTATTTAAAAGAGCTCGAGCGGTTTGCGCCAAAAATAGCAACGAGTGTCGCTGCAGCAGCACAATTTACTAAAGATTTAGGGTTTACCCGCCCAAGCAACAGTGCGCTTGAACACTGCCCAAGCGATTCAATTGATTACGCCATTTTAGAGCGCAGTAATAACGTAGTTGTTATGCCTGTTGATTTAAAATGGAGTGATGTAGGTAGTTTTTCATCCCTTGATGCGCTTACAAAAAAAGATAAAAACGGTAATAGTTTAAACGCTAATTATATGGCTCAAAAAAGTACTAATAACTTAGTTATTAACGAGGCTGAACACACTATTGCCACGCTTGGAGTAAGCAATTTAGCAATTATTCATACCCACGATGCCACACTAATTGCAAACCAAAATGAGCTAGATTCTTTGCCTTTGTTGCTTAAGCAAATTGCTACAACACAGGCTGATAAACTTAACCATCATCAAGTGGTTTTTCGCCCATGGGGGAATTACCGTACTTTGGTTGAAGGCATTGGCTTTAAAGTTAAAAAAATTACTGTTATCAGCGGTGCTAAGCTTTCGACGCAGCGCCATCAGCATCGCGCTGAACATTGGGTTGTGGTTTCGGGTATTGCAGATGTGTGTATTAATGAGCAAGCGTATACGCTAACGCACGACCAATCGTGTTATATCGCCGCAAAACAAATTCATAGCTTGGCTAATAATCAAAAAGAGCCGCTAATAGTCATTGAAGTGCAAACCGGTGCTGTACTTGATGAAAGCGATATAGAGCGATTTGATGATAAATATGGAAGGGGTTAAAAAATCAGATCCATGCCAAAAAGGACGTTTCAATATTAATGAGTAAAATAATTTATAAAATAACGACGGATGTTAATCATTTCAGAGTCATATTTCGCTGATAGCGAAGCTTTATGTGAACCTGACCTATGGAAGCCTGATGGTTCATCAAAAGAGTCTACACTGATAAATTTTAGTGCCCATTATAATAATGAAAAAGAGACACCCCTAGGTGATTTCACTGCAATTAATTTACAAGGCCTTGCTATAAGGGATCATGTTGCAAATGAGTTAGCTGAACTTTTCGAAGATTCGGGAGAGTTACTTCCTTTCTATGTAGGTGATGACAACTGGTACTTTTATAATGTCACTCGAAAAATAGAGGGTATATTAAATGTTGAGATGAGTACTTTTATGCTGCCAAGTTTAAATATCGGATTACAAAAAGCGGTGTTCAAAAAAGAAAAACTACCAAAGCATAGCTGCATATTTAAAATGCCAGAAGACCGATTTGAAGGCACTTACGTTTTTGACTCTCGTGTAAATGATAAAGATATTACTTTAAACCTCTTTTGTGCCTTGCGAGCACATGGTTTCACAGGTCTTAACTTTGAAGAGGTAGCGAGATTTGATTAACTTAAAGTAAAATTTAAAAAACCTTAACGCTTTTTTAATTTCACTCTAACTGCCCGCGCACAAACTTTAAATATTGCTCTAAGCTGCGTTGCCACAGATCTAACGCTTCATCAAGCATATCGTTGTGTGGCTTTTTATCGAGTAAACGACGTTCTATTTTTTTAAGCTCAATACCATAGCGATTAAAACCAAGTTGCAGAGCGGTACTTGCTTGGCGATGTAAAAGCTTAATGCATTGCTCTGGTTGTTGGTCAATAAGCTTTTGACAGCGAATTAGCTTGTTACGCGCCGAGAGCACAAACTCATTATAAATCGACGATACTTCATCTTCACTAAATGAGCTGGTGAGTGTTTCGGCCGCTGTTTTGTCATACAAGGTATCAATAAGTTCTACTGCAATACTCGCAGTTTGATTAGATTGAGAGTCGCTAAGTGCTTGGCGAAGCTTTTCGTGCTTAATAGGCTTGCCTACAATGTCTTTTATTCCTAATTCTAAATATTCTTTTACTTCGTCAGGGCTAAGGCTTGCAGTAAATGCGAGTACTGGAGTTCGTTGATTTTTATGATCAATGCGTTTTAGACGTTTAAGTACTTCTTGGCCTGTTAAATCAGGTAGGTTCATATCAAGCAAAACAACATCGAAGTGGTGAGCTTGCATGAGCTCTATGGCGCTTTTCCCATCTTTTGCGAGCTTAATTTTGTGCTCATCGTCGGCCATAAATTCTATAGCAATTTTTTGATTTAAATCTAAATCTTCAACCAGTAGTACATCAAGACCTGTTAAGTAATCTTTAGTTTGATGGCGCTGCTCTACAAGGCTTAATTCACCTAAAGTAAAAGTAACGGTAAAGCTAAATACACTACCAGTACCAAGCTGGCTGGCTATTTCGAGTCGGCTACTGAGCTTTTCAAGCAGGCGACTGGTAATAGCTAAGCCAAGGCCAGTTCCGCCTTTTTCTTTTCCTGCGCTACTTTGTACATAAGGTTCTGTTAAGTAGGCTATCTCATCATTTTCTATACCTGGCCCTGAATCTTTGACACTAATTTTTATAGTGTGCTCAAGTTGTTTTTCTAATACTAAATCAACCTGAATTTTAACGGTTCCGTGGTCTGTAAACTTAATGGCATTACCTACTAAATTAATAATTATTTGCCTAAGTTTTTGCTGGTCGCAGTAATAACAGGCTTGCTCAGGAATATTACATATTAGTTCAAACTTGAGTTGCTTTTGCTCGGCGAGAGGGCTTAGTAATAAGCATAAATTATTAAGCCATGTTTTAAACTCTACATCTTCTTCGTAAAGCGCTTCGTCACTTTGATCTAGGCTCGCGTAATCAAGGACCTTATCTACCAATAAGTTAAGTGATTCGGCAGAATTTATAATCGCTTCGCAATAGGCTTTATTGCGGGTATCACTTGTTTGGTTCATAACAAGTTGGGCGCTGCCTAAAATACCGTTTAGCGGGGTGCGAATTTCGTGGCTTATAGTTGATAAAAAGAGCCCGCGTATTTCTAAATCTTTTTGTGCTTTATCGGCTAATTTATTGAGGTGCTGCTCTCTGCGCTCATTACATAATAACGCCATACCTGCAGCATAAAACATGGGAGCAATTACGCCATTTAAAAATAGCAAAGAGCTAAACCAGCCGTTTACTAAAAGATTTTTTTGTTCAATGTTATCCATAAATAACGAGCGGCCAATAAAGCTTAAAGCAACAAGCGTTAAAATGGTTATGTATACAATACTGCCATTAGGATAGGGTTTGCGTGCACACTTGATAAATATAAACAGTAAAAAACCGGCTTCTGCTATGTGTTGTATATCGGATGCAATCACTCTTTCGTGTAAAGATGGGTCAAAAAAGGTGTAATAGCCAAGCATTACAGTGCAAAAAGCGGTCACTGAGCAGAGTAATTTAAAACCAATACCGCGATAATTTAAAAACTGACTAAGTGAAAGGCAGTGTACTATTGATGCGGCAAACATCATGCTACTGGCAGCGCTAATAATTACTAAATTATGTGTATCACCAACAAGAGTAAAGCCAATAACAGAGCCTAATAGCAATATGGGATAGAAAATGTATAGCAGCGTGCCCGATATTTGTTTGTTTGTTCGCCATGTCAAAAAGTTAAGTAAGGTCATTACGACCATGATGGCGATGCTGGCAAAATAAAGAGTGAAGGAGTCGAGCATTAATATTCCAGCAAAGTAGCTATTAAACTAAGGTTATCAAAAGTATACACTTATACCAATCCTCAAAACAGATTACTTAATTAAGCTAATTGGTATTAAATAAGTGTATAGCACATACAAAAACAGACACCTAAGTGTCTGCTTTTAAATTTAAACTAAATATTTGATTAACGAATTTCATCAGGGATATTTTGTTGTGCCCACGATAGAAGTTCAATACGGTTACGACATTTGGTTTTTCTAAATGCGCTGTATAAATGTGTTTTAACAGTATGTGGACTAATACTTAAATCTTCTGCGATCTCTTTATTTTTCGAACCTTTACTCATTAGTGAGATTATTGCTTTTTCTCGCTTAGTAAGTTTAACAGGCTCAATATCACCTTCGGTTAGTTTATGCAGCGCATCTTTATTAAATTGCAGCATACGATTTAATGCATTACACATAATATCGCGACGGTACCAAAGTTGATCTTCAAGTAGTAAGCGAATACCTTTCATTAATACATCGGCGTTATCTGTTGTGTAAAATACGCCACGAATACCGCTTAACAATGCACGATTAGCAAGCTCAGGGTTTTCGTCTAAATTAAATAATATGATATCGCATTTAATACGTAGGTTTACTAGTTGTTCTTTTAGTTTTCCCCATGCATCCTTGCTTGATGTTTCAATAAACAAAAGTCGAGTCCCTTCAGGTATGTCTAAAATATTAGTACCTGTGGTTACGTCAAGGCCTTGCGTTTTTAACAAAGGTTCTAAAACGTTAATACCAATAGTGTTAATTGGCTCTTGATCTAATAACAAAAAGGCTGAACTGCTCATGTTTTTTATACTCTTTTATAAAGCTGACTGACTAAGTTTACCACGACTTCCACACCTTTTGTATTAGAAAATCGCTGATGTACTCAATAACAAATACGATATTACGATTATTTAAACACAAAATGTTGCAAATAAGTAACTATTTATTCTTTATAACTATGAAAATTATAACATTTGTAACTAATTAATTGAGTGGAACAATTTAATAAAAACTTTTAATTATTTTACTTTTTTTACATTTTGATAAGGTGGCCAGCCCATTTCTTTACCGCCAAGCATGTGTAAATGTATGTGATAAACAGTTTGCCCACCATGTTCGTTACAGTTCATAACTACGCGGTATCCGTCCTCAGCAAAATTATGTTGCTTAGCTAATTTAGCTGCAACTACGTATAAGTTGCCTACTAAATGTGAGTTTTCAGGATTTATATCATTTATAGTAGCAATTGCTTTTTTTGGGATAATTAACACATGAAATGGCGCTTGTGGGTTTATATCTTTAAATGCGAGAGTGTTTTCATCTTCGTAAATAATATCTGCTGGAATTTCACGATTAATGATTTTGGTAAAAATAGTTTCTTGGCTCATAGTGTGTTCCTAATTAAGTGTTGTGAATTTTAAGCTCACTAATGACAAACTTTCAAAGCAGTGTCAAACTGAAATCAAATAAAGGAGTTAATATGCTTAAACCAATTTTAATAAGTAGTGCAGTTGCATTACTACTTAGTTTTTCGGCTAATGCTGAGAATATTCACTTTCCAGAAGAATTTGTACCACTGCAAGTGGGCGATAAAATGCTAGAAAGCTCTTTGTTTAGTCGTATTGATGATGTAGAGCTTGCTCCCGGAACTTATCAGCTTAGGCTAAAGTACACCGATTTATATGAAGATGATTATGACACGCATGAAGTTGTGGAGTCGGAACCATTTTGGGTAAGTGTAACTGTTGAAGCAGGTAAAGATTATACCTTAGTGTTTAATCGTGCTGAAAATTCAGTATCTGCAAAAGTATTTGCAGAAGCACCACAAGTTAGTTTAAAAGCAAAAAGTAGCGCTGTTGCTAAGCCTTTAAGTGTTATTTCTAACACGCAGCTAGCAAGCAATAAACCGGTAATGCAAAATACAATGCCTGCAGGACCTTCACGTCCTAGTCAGCCAATAAAGCCGATAGCACCAATTACAGGTAAAGGAATGCCAAGTGCGCCGCAAATGCTTGATTTTTGGTGGCAACAAGCTACAACTACAGAGCGTAAAGCTTTTTTAGAAAAAGTAACAAAGTAAAATAACAGAAAAACAAAAAGGGCCAAATTTGGCCCTTTTTAGTTTCTAGTTAACGCTATTTATTCAAATAATGCGTCAATAGTACCTTGCGCAAGAGGGTGATACCCAGGGCGTGCTTTTAAGTACACGCTTTGTGCCCAGTCTTTTTTACCGTTAGTGATAAGTGATTTATATAACGGCACAATTAACTTACGACGGCCAATACCTGATAAGTGCTTATTAAGCGCAGGATAAATTGGTTGATAACCATTACCTACTGCTAGCATAAACCAAGCAAACGCACGTTCAGCGTTAGTTGATTGCGTTAGGTTAAATTCACTATCAAGCTCGCTCATTTTCTCTATGCTTAAATCGCGTGGTAAGTTATTTAAAAAGTGTAGCCACTCATGCACAGACCAATCAGCCGTTGGTAGTTGAGCTGCTGTTGTGTCGCCTTTCAACCATGCTGCTGTTGCAGTATCTACTTTATCAAATGCATCAGAAGTAGGGTTTGGCGCATCACTTGGTAAGCCAGGCTCAAAAATCCATTCGTTTACTTTATCCATACTTACAACACCAGGGTACTTCTCAATTAAGTTAGCTTTTAAGTAAGTAACAAATTGCGCGGTAGTAAGTGATTTAAACGAAAATTCTTTAAAGTATGCTTTTACAAACGGGTCAAACTTATCGCGGCCATATTTGTTTTCTAGATAGATTAAAAATAACTGACCTTTAGTGTAAGGCACTGAGCTAAACGCATCGTCTGGGTCGCGGCCATTAAGTTTTAAATTAAGGCGTGTATCTGGTGCATCAATTGTTTTAATTTGTGCGCGTAAAGACGCTGAATCAAGTGCTTGTTCCATAACCGCACGGTCATGACCAAATACTTCTTCCATAATGCGGTTTTCAACGTACGAGGTAAAACCTTCGTTTAACCATAAATCTTCCCACGTTGCGTTAGTTACTAAGTTACCTGACCAAGAATGAGCAAGCTCATGGGCAATAAGGTTCACTAAGCTTTTATCACCGGCAACAACCGTTGGGGTTATAAATGATAAGCGTGGATTTTCCATGCCACCAAACGGAAAGCTAGGCGGTAGCATTAATAAGTCGTAACGACCCCATGCATATTCGCCGTACATAGCGTTTGTTTTGTCGATCATGGCTTGGGTGTCGTCAAACTCAGCAACTGAGGCATCTAAAATAGTAGGCTCAGCAAATATGCCCGTTTGATGCGACATTGCTTTAAATTCTAAGTTACCTGCGCCAATAGCAATTAGGTAAGGTGAAATTGCTTGCGGCATATCAAAAATGTAGTCGCCATCTTTATAAAGCGCATCTTTGTTATCAGCACTCATTACAGCACGTATATCTTTTGGTGTATGAATTCGTGCAGAGTAAGTTACACGCATTGCGGGTGTATCTTGCACTGGGATCCAACTACGCGCATGAATTGCTTGCGATTGGCTGTACATGAATGGGTGCGTTTTACTTGCCGTTTGCTCTGGTGTTAACCATTGCAGGCCAGATGCTTCTGGACGACTGTTGTAGTAAATACGAACTAATTCAGCTTGGTTTTTAAACACAATAGTAAGCTTTGAACCTTTAACGTCATCTCGCTTAGCTAAATCAAAAGTCGCCTTTTTCCAGTTACCACTTTGATCTTTGTACATTACTTTATCAATGTCTAAGTCGCGGGTATCAAGTACGAGAGTTCTACTTTTGCTGTTGTTCCACTGAAGAGTATGCTCCACAAAACCTTCTAACTGCTTGTCGGCAAAGTCGACATCTAAATCAAGGTTTAAGTGAGTAGTAACAACATCGTCAAGGTTAGCATACGAGTTTTGGTCAATCGCATTAGCCATTGCTTGCGAACACATACCCGCCATAGCGAGGCTTAAAAAAAGAGGTTTAATTTTCATCATTACTCTGAACACAAATAAAAAAGTGCTGGTTTTATATCACGATTGACACGGTGGGTTGAGTGATTTTTACAATCTAGTGCCACATTTGCGACGATGAGGTAAACTATTGCGATTAGTTACCGGTATTTTTAGAGAGCTTTGTGGCGCATTCATTACACTCCTTACATACATTCGCATTAAACAGCCAATGCCAAAATTTTGTTGAAATTACTCAGCTTGAGCAACTTAAAACGCAAAGTTTTAGTGCACCGTTTTGTTTGCTAGGCGAGGGCAGTAATACCGTATTTTTAAATGACTACATGGGTACGGTTATAAAAATAGCCTTAAAAGGTATTAAAATTACCGAGCGTGAGAGCGACACACTAATTAGTATTGCTGCAGGCGAAAACTGGCATCAACTAGTCAGTTATTTATTAGAGAAAAATATACCCGGGCTTGAAAATCTAGCACTTATACCGGGCACTGTGGGTGCATCGCCGGTACAAAATATTGGTGCTTATGGCGTTGAGATAGCTAAATTTGTCGAGTTGGTAGAGTACTTTGATATAACTACTAAAACTATGCACTCACTAAATAACGAGCAATGTGAATTTGCTTACAGAGACTCAATATTTAAAAATGCTCTCAAAAATAAAGCGGTGATCACGCAAGTGCATTTAGCGCTCCCAAAAAAATGGCAACCAGTATTAAGTTATGGCCCCCTGCAGCAGCTCTCAAGCATCACCCCGCAAGCAGTATTCGATCAAGTTATAAAAACGCGCAATAGCAAATTACCTAACCCATATACACTTGCCAATGCGGGTAGCTTTTTTAAAAACCCAATAATAACCAACCAGCAGTTAGCTGAGCTATTAAAGCAATTTGTAGATTTACCTCATTACGAATATGGACAAAGCCATCACAAGGTCGCAGCAGGTTGGTTAATCGATCAAAGTGGTTTAAAAGGGCACCGCGAGGCAGGTATAGAAGTGCATCAACAACAAGCACTAGTACTTGTTAATCACGGAAATAGTGAAGGTGGTGACCTAATAAAAATGATTAAACACATTCAGCAAGTTGTTTATACGCGTTACGGCATTATGCTAGAACACGAAGTGCGTTTAATGGATGCGCGCAGCGAATGCCATATTAACGCGGAGCCTGAGCAATGAAAGCACCTGATGGAAACAAACTCGCTATTTTAAATGCACTTAACCAAGGGGGCTTTGTATCTGGCCAAGCCTTGGGTGAAAAGCTAGGAATTAGCCGAGCTGCGGTGAGTAAACATATCAAAACGTTACAAGAAATGGGCTTGGATATTTTTAAAGTGACTGGCAAAGGCTATTGTTTGAATAGTCAGGTGGGCCTTTTAAATAAAACACAAATTGATCAGCACTACAAAGCGCTAGGTGCAAATACTGCCGATGTAGAAGTACACCCTATTATTGATTCGACCAACAGCGAGCTTATGCGCCGTATACAGGCCAAAACAGCGCTTGAGTCTGGCACTGTTATTGTTGCTGAAATGCAGCAAGCAGGACGCGGCCGACGCGGCCGTGTTTGGCAATCCCCATTTGGCGCTAATTTGTATTACAGTTATTTTTGGCGCTTAGATGACGGGCTTCAAGCTGCAATGGGTGTATCAATTGCGGTAGGCCTTGCTGTTTATGATGCAATTAAAGCGTTATACCAAATTGACGTAGAGCTTAAATGGCCTAACGATATTTATATAAATAAACAAAAACTTGCAGGTGTATTGGTTGAATTAGATGGGCAACCGCAAGGACCTTGTCAGTTAGTGATTGGTATAGGTATTAATTTACAAATGCCTGAGAGTTTTAGCCAACATATAGACCAAGCGTGGACCGACTTAAATCAACATACTCAAAAGCTTGATAAAAACCAGCTGGTGGCGTCACTTACTTATCATTTAGAGCAGCGTTTAGTGCAGTATCGTCAAACTGGCTTACAAGATATGTATGAGCAATGGAATTCGCTTAATGCGTTTGCTGGCGATTATGTTGAGCTAAATACAGGACACCGAAGCTGGCGTGGAATATGCGAAGGTATTGACCCACAAGGTGGAATACGAATTCGCCAAGATGGTGAAGTAAAAAGTTATTACGGTGGGGAAGTCTCCCTCAGAAAGGCGCAAGTATGAGATTACTGATCGACGTAGGAAATACATCACTAAAAGCTGTGCTGTGGCATAACGAGCAAGCACAACCAGCAGATATAAATAACCTACCTTGGTTGCAAATAACCGAAGTGATTTATGCGTGCGTAGGGCGCAGTGATTTACTAAATGATATTCTCGTGCAAGCGGCTAGCAATAATATTACTTGCTTTGAGGCCAAGGTAACCAAAACGCTTGGAGATCTTGTATGCGCTTACGAGCATGTGGGTAACTTAGGCATAGACAGGTGGTTGGCGCTTATTGCAGGCTTTATGCTATACCCAAATAAAGCATGTATTGTTGTTGATGCAGGCACCGCAACCACAATTGACGTGCTCGATAGTGAAGGCCTACATTTAGGTGGCTGGATTTTACCCGGGCTTGATTTAATGACCTCATCGCTTACACAAAACACCCAACGTGTTTTTGATGACGGTAAAACACCGTTTACTAATGAATTGGGTAAAAACACGCCAAATGGTTTAAAAAACGGTGCCTTAGTGGCAACCATCGGGGCAATTGAGCAAGCTAAGCTGAATTTAACGGCTCAAAAAACAGAACAAGCAACACAAATTATTTTTGCTGGTGGCTATGGCTCACTATTGCAGCAGCAATTTGCAGGAAGTATTTTTGATTCATTGCTCGTAATGAAGGGATTGAATTATTGGTACGAATTAACCGAAACAGTATAAAAAAGTGCAAAAAACGCGTTTTCGCGTGAATATTGAGCATTTAAACTAAAAATTTACACTTTTTTTAATTTTATTGTTGCATCCCAATAAACCTTACTCTAATATCTCGCCCCGTACTAAAGCAGTGCCGACTTAGCTCAGCTGGTAGAGCAACTGACTTGTAATCAGTAGGTCAACCGTTCGACTCGGTTAGTCGGCACCACTTTCCTTTTACCGGAAGTGAATTAGTAGAGAATTATCGTGGAGGGGTTCCCGAGCGGCCAAAGGGATCAGACTGTAAATCTGACGGCTCAGCCTTCGCTGGTTCGAATCCAGCTCCCTCCACCACTTTATTCTTGACGGTTAGAGGTAGTTTAAGAACAGATTTTTATGCGGGCATCGTATAATGGCTATTACCTCAGCCTTCCAAGCTGATGATGCGGGTTCGATTCCCGCTGCCCGCTCCAGTTCTTGTGTTGCTGATATAGCTCAGTTGGTAGAGCGCACCCTTGGTAAGGGTGAGGTCGGCAGTTCGACTCTGCCTATCAGCACCAGTCCTAAGAATCTCCTTGATTACTTCCTTTATCTGTCAGAAAATACTATTTGAAAAAATTAACTTAATCTACCTCTGGTGGATTATTTTCATATGTAATTTAGATACACAAAACTGATAGGTTCCGTCATGGCAAAAGAAAAGTTTGAACGCGTAAAACCGCATGTAAACGTTGGTACAATCGGCCACGTTGACCACGGTAAAACTACACTAACTGCAGCAATCACTAACGTACTTGCAAAAGTATACGGCGGTGTTGCTAAAGATTTCGCATCAATCGACAACGCTCCTGAAGAGCGCGAACGTGGTATCACTATTTCAACGTCTCACGTTGAATACGATACTCCTTCACGTCACTACGCACACGTAGATTGTCCTGGTCACGCCGATTATGTTAAAAACATGATCACTGGTGCTGCTCAAATGGACGGCGCGATCTTAGTAGTTGCTGCGACTGATGGCCCTATGCCACAAACGCGTGAGCACATCCTTCTTTCTCGTCAAGTTGGCGTTCCTTACATCATCGTGTTCATGAACAAATGTGACATGGTAGATGACGAAGAGCTACTTGAACTAGTAGAAATGGAAGTTCGTGAACTTCTTTCAGAATACGATTTCCCAGGTGATGACTTACCTCTAATTGCTGGTTCTGCGCTTAAAGCGTTAGAAGGCGAGAAAGAGTGGGAAGATAAGATTGTTGAGCTTGCAAACGCACTTGATACTTACATCCCAGAGCCAGAGCGTGACATTGATAAGCCTTTCATCATGCCTATCGAAGACGTTTTCTCAATCCAGGGTCGTGGTACTGTTGTAACTGGTCGTGTTGAAGCTGGTATCATCCGCATCAATGACGAAGTAGAAATTGTTGGTATCAATGATACAACTCGTTCTACTTGTACTGGTGTTGAAATGTTCCGTAAGCTTCTAGACGAAGGTCGTGCTGGCGAAAACATCGGCGCACTTCTACGTGGTACTAAACGTGAAGATGTTGAACGTGGTCAAGTACTAGCTAAGCCTGGTTCAATCAACCCACATACTACATTCACTTCAGAAGTATACGTACTTTCGAAAGATGAAGGTGGTCGTCATACTCCATTCTTCAAAGGTTACCGTCCACAGTTCTACTTCCGTACAACTGACGTAACAGGTGACGTACAGTTACCAGATGGCGTAGAAATGGTAATGCCTGGTGATAACATCAAGATGACAGTAACTCTAATCGCACCAATCGCGATGGATGAAGGTCTTCGTTTTGCTATCCGTGAAGGTGGTCGTACTGTAGGTGCTGGTGTTGTAGCAACTATCGTAGCGTAAT
>NZ_AUTR01000009.1:0-96145 GCF_000497875.1 Pseudoalteromonas sp. S8-8 | reverse complement strand
GATATATTCGCCACTCCTGACTCTTTATCTACATTTCAGAAACATATCCCTCTTGAGTGGATTTCTAATGTGCTCGAGCAGACCGATAAAGCAAGTATTCGCAAACGTAAGTTACCTGCTGAGCTTGTCGTCTGGCTTATCATTGCAATGGGTCTTTTTCGCGACCGCTCTATTAGTGACGTTGTTGAGAAGTTAGATTTAACACTCACTGATACCCTGGGCGATACGGTTGCTCCAAGTGCTATTCCTCAAGCGAGACAGCGCCTGAGTAGCGACCCCCTCCAAGCCTTATTTCACCTATGTGCAGCCCGTTGGACACAAGAAGAAGATGCTGATGATACGTGGTATGGACTCCGGTTATTTTCTGTTGATGGAACGCAATTTCGTGCACCTGATACACCTGCTCTTGCTGAGCACTTTCACTATATTAAGCACAGTAAAAACCGTCATACAGAATATCCTATTGTACGCCTATGCGCCTTAAGCTCCTTGCGTAGCCGGTTGATACACCACGTTGCCTTCGGGCCCAGTTATCAAGGTGAGGTGAACTACGCAAAGCAGTTATTTGGTCATGTAAGTGATAACAGTCTAACTATTTTTGACCGATGTTATCTCAGCGCTGAGCTACTGATTAATTGGCGTAAGCAACACCCACAGTCGCACTGGATGGTCCCGATTAAAAGCAACACGCAATACACCGTCATTGAATCTTACTCTGAGCATGACTTCAAAGTAGAGATGAGTGTATCTGCGCATGCCAGAAAACAAGACCCTTCGCTTCCTGAGTGCTGGCAGGCCAGACTGGTTCTTTATCCTGAGCCAATGGGGCCTGGAAAAATAAAAGGTCTGCTGTGCTCTTTGGATGATAAACAGGCTTTTGGTGCACAGGCCATTCTTGATGTCTATTTCGAGCGCTGGGAAATTGAAAATAGCTATGGAGAAATAAAACACCAGATGCTTGAGGATAGTATTCTTTTGCGTAGTCAGACTGTGGATGGAGTCAATCAAGAGCTATGGGGTATATTGCTAGCCTACAATTTAATTCGAGTAGAGATAAGTCGAATAGCCAAAGAGGCTAAAGTCTCCCCGCTGAGAATTAGTTTTGTCATGGCTTTGCGGGATATACAGGATGAAATACTCTGGTGTGCCATCGCTTCGCCAGGTTCAATTCCAAAGAAATTAAGGGCAATGCGAGAACGAGTGAAACGTTATATTCTTCCAGAAAAAAGAAAACGGCCCAAAAGTAGGACCGTTCGAATTTCAAAAACTCGGTACACCATTAAGTCAAAGCATGCTTAACTGAATGGTGTTAGCTCTTGGGCGGCTTTTAATAAAAACACAGGTGTTTCTATTTTAGGTTAACATGTAAAACAATCCCTTCTTCCTACTCCATTTTATTAAATCCAATAAAGGACATATGTCCTTAATATTGGGATTTTGCATCTAAATAGTGATAAAAACACGTGGTTTTGTAGTTAAATGTTGCAAAAAAGTTTCTAATTATGTCTATATTTATGCAGTAAAATTGTCACACAATGGTATAATCTTAATCGTTCGTTCAGCCTTATAACATCGTTTTTGTACTCTCGGTAATAAGGTCCGCGCGCATGACGCAAGTCGCGAAAAATTGAACGAGCCCGCAATGAATACATTGCGCAACACAAAAAACCGTTGAACAAGAGTGCACAAAAAAGGTTAAACCCAACATGAAAGCAATGAAAAGATCTACGTTAGCTACCCTAATCAATGCAACGTTGTTCTCTGCAGTAGCAGGTACTTCATTTTCTTCTTTAGCTGCTGAAGAAAAAACAGCTAAAAAAAGTAATCAACTAGAAGTTATTCAAGTAACAGCTCGTAAACGTGTAGAAAACGCTCAAGAAGTACCAGTAGCAGTATCTGCTCTACAAGGTGATAACCTTGATGCGTATAGCTCAGCTGGTATGGATATTCGTTTTTTAAATGCGAAAATTCCAAGTTTATCTATTGAATCTTCATTTGGTCGTTCATTCCCACGCTTTTACGTTCGTGGTTTAGGTAATACCGATTTCGATTTGAATGCATCACAACCAGTATCACTTGTTGTTGATGAAGTCGTTCAAGAAAATGCAATTTTAAAAGGCTTCCCAGTATTTGATGTTGAGCGCGTAGAAGTATTACGTGGACCACAGGGAACTTTATTTGGACGTAACACGCCGGCTGGCCTTGTTAAGTTTGATACTGTTAAACCAAGTCAAGAGTTTGATGGTTATGGCTCTGTTTCATACGGTAGCCGTGGCGCTGTAGACACAAGTGGTGCTGTAGGTGGTGCTTTAACTGACCGTTTATCTGCTCGTGTTTCATTATTATGGCAAGATAAAGACGATTACATTGATAACCAAGCTCCAGGCTTTGAAGCTAAAGACGAGCAAGGTGGTTACACTGAAAAAGCGGCACGTGTTCAGTTTTTATATGAAGGCGATGATTTTACTGCTTTATTAAACTATCACACACGTGATTTAGATGGCTCGCCAATTGCCTTTCGTGCAAATGTAATTAAAACGGGTACTAACGAGCTAGTAGATAATTACGAAAGTGATGTTGTTTATCAAGATGCAGCATCTCGTTCTACTCAACAAGTAGAATCTGAAGGTGCAAGCTTAAAGCTTGAGTGGGAACTTAAAAATCACACAATCACTTCAATTTCTGCATGGGAAAGTGCTGAAATATATTCTCGCGCTGACATCGACGGCGGTTACGGTGCTTCTTATATTCCAGATTTCATGGGGCCTGGTTTTATCCCTTTCTCTTCAGAAAGTGCTGATGGCATTCCAGATCACGACCAGTTGACGCAAGAGCTACGTTTATCTAGTAACTTTGATGGTGACTTAAATTATCAAGTAGGTGTATTTTACTTTGATGAAGAGCTAACGATTGAAAACTTCAGCTACGATACATTCTCAACACCTAATGCAGGTGCTTTAAATGGCTATGTTCGTCAACAGCAAGATACTACAGCTTGGGCTGTATTTGGTTCTGTAGATTATACTTTTTCAGATGATTTAAAAGTAACAGCGGGCCTTCGTTATTCTGATGATGATAAAGATTTTGTAGCTGATCGTACACTTAGCCCAATTGGTGGCGGTGCATTACTTGTAGAGCGTGATGTTAGTGACGACCATGTTAGCTGGGATTTATCTGCAAACTATAAAGTAAACGACGATGTTAACTGGTACGGCCGTGTAGCAAATAGCTTCCGCGCACCTAGTTTACAAGGTCGTATTTTGTTTGGTGATGACGTAACAACAGCTGAGTCAGAAACGGTAACATCGTACGAGACAGGTATTAAATCAGACGTGCTAGACGGCCAAGGCCGTGTAAATGCTACTGTGTTTTACTACACGATGGACGACCAACAGCTTACTGCTGTAGGCGGTGGTGCTAACTTTAACCGTTTAGTTAATGCTGATAAAACGACTGGCTATGGTTTTGAGTTAGACTCGCAGTGGGTATTAAGCGATGAGTTTAATGCAACGTTTAACTTAAGCTACAATAAAACAGAAATTAAAGATAACGATTTAGCTGTCGCTGTTTGTGCTCAATGTACTGTAACTGACCCAATTAATGGTTCTGGTCTTGCTGTACTTGATGGTAATAGCTTACCGCATGCTCCTGAGTGGATCTCTAACTTTACGCTTCGCTACACTAAAGAACTTGCCGATGGTAACTTCTTCGCAAGCGGTGATATTTCTTATCGCAGTAAAATCAATATGTTCCTTTACGAATCAGTAGAGTTTGAAGGTAAAGAGCTTATTGAAACAGGTCTTCGTACAGGTTACACATGGTCTGAAGGCGATTACGAATACGAAGTTGCTGCATTTGTTCGTAACTTATTTGACGAACAACAAGTTATTGGTGCTGTAGACTTCAATAACAATACAGGTATTGTTAACGAAGAGCGTTATGTTGGTGCTGAATTTAAAGTTAACTTCTTCTAGAGATAACCTTAAATTATATTAATTTTTAAAAGCCTGCCTTGTGCAGGCTTTTATGTTTTTATAAAGCTGGTAAAGTAGCGTTAATTAATTTAAAGAGATAAAAAGATGGCTGGATTTTGGAATTACCGTGTAATTTTTTGTGAAGCAACAAAAGACGAAGCAGCGCAATATCAAATACATGAAGTAGAATATAACCTAAATGGTAAAGTAACTAACTGGTCAGAAACTGGCGCAGCCCCTTTTGGAACAACCTTAGATGAGTTAAAAGATGACTCTGAGCGTTTAAAAACTGCATTTGATAAACCAGTACTTAAAGTTGTACGTAAAACGCGTGGCTACGAGCTTGTTGATGTTGAAACGGGTGAAGAAGCAACGGGTGAAGAAGCAACGGGTGAGCCGCCAGCAGGCTTAACGCAATAACTGTATTTATATAAAAGGTGCTTAAGGCGCCTTTTTTTATTGTCAAAATTTAGCTCAAGTTAAATAAGGAATGAGGATGACATTAGAAGCAGTATTATTTGATATGGATGGCACATTAGTTGATTCAGAAAGCATGCACTTTGTATGTTGGAGTAAACTACTTAAGCCTTATGGTGTTAGTTATTTAGAAAGTGATTTTTGTCAGCGCTTTTCAGGACGACCCACTTTAGAAGCTGCAATAGAGATTAAGCAAGAGCATAACTTATCAGTAAGCGCACAGTTTTTAGCGGATGAAAAATACCGTTTATTTGGCGAATATGTAATAACACATTTACCACCACTAATGCCGTTTACTGAGCAAACGTTGAAAGCTGTAAAAGCGAGTGGCTTAAAAATGGCGCTAGTAACGGGCAGTGCTAAAAGTGAAGCTATGCCAATACTTAAAGGTTTAGGATTTTATGAGCTGTTTGACACGGTGGTAACAAAAGACGATGTAACTAATCCTAAACCTGCTGGAGACCCATATTTACTGGCACTTAAGCAGATAAATATACAGGCAGGCAATGCAATAGCCGTTGAGGATACATTTACCGGCGTTACGGCGGCCAACAATGCTTTGTTACGTGTTGTAGCCATTGCCAATAGCCATACTAAAGATCACGATTTTAGCCTAGCTACTTATAAAATGAGTAACTTAGATGAGTTTTGGCAATGGGTGCAATCTCAACTATAGTTTAAGCCAACTTTTACTTGCTTGGATGCGCCAATGTTTACTATTAAACACCTGCTTTTAATTGTTATTGTACTTTTTACGCAATGCATAAGTGCAGCACAACCGTCTGTTTTACTGGCTAAAGTATATGACGAAACTAAGCATTATGATGTAAGTAAATATTTAGTCAGTGAAAAATATGATGGCGTAAGAGCTATCTGGACCGGCACGCAGTTTGTCACTCGTAAGGGTAATATTATCAATGCGCCAAGTTGGTTTACAGCGCCATTGCCAAATGTATGGCTTGATGGTGAGCTGTGGACTAAACGTGAGCACTTTTCTGCGCTTAGTGGCATAGTCAGAACTAAAAAACCTAATAATCATGATTGGCAAACTATTACTTATAAAGTATTTGATATTCCAGATAAAAATCTGCCTTTTAGCACTCGCTATAAAAACTATAATGAGCTTATTACTAGCCTAAACTCGCCGCACATTAGTGCTGTAGTTCAATATAGCTTTACAAATAATGAGCAGCTTACAGAGTATTTTGAGAACATAACTAAGCAGGGCGGCGAGGGCGTAATGCTTCATTTGGCCAGCGCGAAGCACAGCAATGGAAGAAGTAATGCATTACTAAAATTAAAACCTTATTTAGATGCAGAAGCGGTTGTAATTGCGCACTTACCAGGCAAAGGTAAATATCAAGGTATGTTAGGGGCATTAAGGGTAAAAACAGCGCAGGGGCAGGTATTCTCTATTGGTACTGGGTTTAATGATGCACAGCGCTCCATTCCACCGGAGATTGGTAGTACTGTAACGTACCGATTTCATGGCTTTACAAAAAATGGGTTACCGCGTTTTGCCAGTTTTTTACGGGTCAGAGATAGTTTATAACATTTATAAATTTTACAAAGTGTGCTAAATTGCGCGGCCTTTTTGGTAATGTGTGGTGAAGTATGTTTGTAGGTTTTGATTACGGTAGTTCTAATTGTGCTATGGGTGTAATGAGCGAGGGTAATGTTCAATTAGTACCGCTAGAGCAAGGAAAACATTACTTACCGTCTACACTTTACACTCATCACAGCGCGTTGGTTGTTGATTTTGTTGCTAAGCATTTACATGGCACTGCCCATGAGCATGACTTTTTAACTCAGCGCCAAGCATTATTAAATACCTTACCTCGTATTAAGTCAGACCTTGATTTACAACCTTCAGATGAAACATTATTTATTGGTCGTGAAGCGATTAGCGAGTACGTGCAGTTTCCTGAAGAAGGCTATTTTGTTAAGTCTCCTAAATCATTTTTTGGTGCAACAGGTTTAAAGCAAGGTCAAATTAACTTTTTTGAAGATATCGCAACCGCGATGATCTTAAAAATTAAGCAACGCGCTGAGCTCTCTTTAGGTAAAACACTTACACAAACAGTAATTGGTCGCCCAGTAAACTTTCAAGCTGTGGGTGGTGAGCAATCAAATCAACAAGCGGTCGGTATTTTAGAGCGTGCTGCTAAACGTGCTGGTTTTAAAGACGTAGAGCTTTTATATGAGCCACTTGCTGCGGGTATCGACTACGAGAGTGATTTAACTCAGGATCAAAAAGTACTCGTTATTGATATTGGTGGTGGTACAAGTGACTGCTCATTTGTACAAATGGGCCCAAGCTTTAGAGGAAATAGTCAGCGCGATAGCGATTTTTTATCTCACAGTGGTAAACGTGTTGGCGGAAATGATTTAGATATTGCTTTGAGCTTTCATGGTTTAATGCCGTTATTGGGTTTAGGCAGTACGTTTAAATCAGGTCTACCTTTGCCTAATCAAGCGTTTTGGCAAGCGTGTAAAATTAACGATGTAAACTTACAAAGCCAATTTTATAGTGAAAGCCATACCCGAGAGCTAAACGCACAATTACGTGATGTAAGTGCACCTGAGCTTTATAAGCGCTTAATACATTTACAGCAAAACAAGCAAGGCCATCAGTTAGTGCAACAAGGTGAAGCGGCTAAAATAGCACTTTCATCAGCTAGTGCGTTTGATTGTGATTTAAGCTTTTTAGATAGTGGACTGAATAAAAATGTATCAGTAAGCGATTTAGCTGTTGCCGTTGAGAGTAGTATTAGCCAAATAGTTACTTTAGCAAAACAAGCAATCAGCGACGCTGCGACCACGCCAGACATTATCTATTTAACAGGCGGTAGTGCACAATCACCATTGATTAAAGCGGCTTTAAGTGAGCACTTAGGCGATATAAAAATGGTTAACGGGGATCACTTTGGTAGTGTAACCGCTGGCCTGACTAAATGGGCCAGCATGCTTTATAAATAGCCTAGATTACAATTGAGGTTTAAAGATCTATTTGTCGGGTTGCGAGGTATTTTTCGTAATCTGGCAATGTACGTTCAAGCTCTACGTCCATAAGCGGTGAGCTTAATAACATATCTGCACTCACTTCATTACACGCCACCGGAATATTCCAAACAGCAGCTAAACGCAACAGCGCTTTAACATCAGGGTCATGAGGCTGTGATGCCAATGGGTCCCAAAAAAATATTAAAACATGTATCTCATGTTCTGCTATTTTAGCGCCAAGTTGTTGATCGCCGCCCATAGGGCCACTTAAAAGCTGAACTACATCAAGCCCCGTAGTTTTTTGAATTAAATGCCCCGTAGTACCTGTGCCATATAAAGTGTGCTTACTTAGTATTTCTTTGTGCTTTTCACACCATAATTTTAGTGCTGCTTTTTTACCATCGTGTGCCACTAAAGCAATATTTTTTTGTGCGGGAAGAGATTGTGTTTTTTGTTCCATGCTAATTCTTTTTATTGGTGAACCTAAACTCGGAAGAATAAATCTCTTAACCAAAGTGCAGGTTAGTTAAAATAATAGATTGATAGCAAGGGCAATAAATACAATGCCAGTGATCCTATCAATCCAAAGTTGGCTATTTGGGTTACGTCTAAAAAACTGTGCAATTTTGTCGCCAAAATAAATATACGTGCAGTCAATCGGAAAAGCAAAAAGAGGGTAAAGTAAGCCAAAAAACGCGAGCTGAAAAGTAGCCGATGAAAGCGTTGGATCTACAAATTGTGGAATAAATGCAATAAAGAATAATGCTACTTTAGGGTTTAATACTTCAGTCATCATGGCCTGAAACATGACATTACTTTTTTTACTGGTACTTATATGCGGTTTATCGGTTTGCTTGTCATCAGGTGTCGGCTCTGGCTGCTTTAGCGTGCCTTTAATCATCATAAACCCTAAATAGCATAAGTATGCTGCACCTGCGTATTGCACTGCTGCATAGGCACTAGGGGAAGCTTTTAGGACTGCGCTTAGGCCTACAACAGCAAATAGCGTATGAACAACCCCACCTAATGCAAAACCAAAAGCACTTTGCATACCAGCACTTCGACCATTAGCAAATGTTTGCGCCATCAAAAATGCATTTGATGGCCCAGGCGCTACTGCCATTAAAAAGCTGGCTAATAAAAATGAGACTAGAAAGTCAGGATTGATCATTGAGTACTTTTAGCTGGGTGTAAAGTATGTGCTTTTTTGCTCATTAAAATAAGCCAAAGCGGAACTAGCAATAATAAGTGAAAAGCAATCAACCACGGTGTGCTTAGCCCTAAATATTGGGTTAAAACGACAAGTATACTCGCGCCACTCATTTGCATAGCACCGAGTAATGCAGAGGCTGTGCCTGCTTGTTTAGGAAAGCTAGACAGAGACATTCCTGCTGCAGAGCCTAAACTTAAAGCAAACCCTAATGCAGCAATTAAGATAGGCAACATAAGCGCAAATGCCGTTTCTATATGACTCAAGGCTAGCATTAAAATGCCTGAAAAAACCAGTACACTCACACCGACACGCAAAGCACGTTGGCTATTTCGTTTAATGTAGGTTGGTAAAATAAAACTTGCGACAATACTTATTACGGCATTTAACGTAAACCAAAAAGTAAAGTCGGCTACGGTGCCGCCTAAATGTGTAATAAGCCAGCCTGGTGCGAGCGTCACATACACTAATATGGCTGACATTGAGACCATACAAATTAGGCTATTAAACAAAAATACCGGTGTTTTAATAATCGGTGTAAAGCGACGTAAATCTAAAATATGCCCCTGATAATGGCTATCAGCAGGACGAGTTTCTCTAAAAAAGAATAGCGTAACAACAAGGCCTACAATGGCAAACGCGGTTAAAAACATAAAGTTCATACGCCAGCCAAATTGTACGGTAAGCCAAGCTCCTAAAATAGGTGCCATTGCCGGAATAAAGCACACAATCCCGTTAAGGTAAGTGATCATTTGTCCACTTCGTTCACTACCATATTTGTCACGCACTATCGCAAATGCGACAACAAATGTGGCACAGGCTCCAAAACCTTGAAGAGCACGTGCAATCATCAATACTTCAAAAGAAGGCGAGTAATAGGCAAGTAATGCTGATCCTGCATATAAACTTATACCCACTATAGCCACTGGCTTTCGGCCAAACCTATCGGCCAAAGGCCCCGCAATTAATTGGCCTAAACCTACTGTTAGCATAAAAATAGCAACGGTTTGTTGAACTTGTTGTTCTGTAACTGCAAATTGTTCTGCAATAGTAGGAAAAGCGGGTAAGTAAATATCGATTGCCATAGGGCAAAATATAACGAGTAACGCTAGGATAAGTAACAAAGTCATATTAGGTTTAGCGGGCTGTGTTTGCATTGAGTCTCCTTTTGCCGAGTATTTTAGGTGGGCACTCGTAAAAAAGAAAGGGCTTATGACCCCTGCATAGGTTGTCATTTTTATTTTTTGATTGGATTAAGCTAAAAAGGCAGCGTAAATGCACTTTTTAAAACTGGTCTGATGTGTTAATTTGAAAAAAGTAACTGTTGATGGAAAATAATAATGAGTAATAAATCTGCACTTGTACAAACATGGCATAAATTTAAGCGCCTACCTTTTGGGAATTGGCTTTTTACTAAAGCTGTTTGCTTTAAAGCGCCATATTTTGGTTCAATGAAACCTTACGTGCTCGACCTTCGAGAAGGGCATTGTAGTGCGTTGGTTAAAAATCGTCGCAGCGTTCATAATCATATTGGAACTATTCATGCTATTGCGCAGTGTAACTTAGCTGAATTGTGTGCAGGTGTAATGGTTGATGCAACAGTGCCAGTTAAAACGCATCGTTGGATCCCAAAAGGGATGACAGTTAGGTATTTGGCTAAAGTAGATACAGATGTAAGAGCAGTCGCTGAAATTGATTTACCGCATAAGTGGATTGATAAAGAAGACTTAGTAGTACCGGTTAAACTGTATAATACCCGCAATGAGCTTGTTTTCACTGCAGATATTACCATGTACATTACTGAGAAAAAGTAGCGCTTAACTTGATTTAGTTTTATCAGCGGCTTGTTTATTTACAAACGATAAGTCGCTGCCATCTTCCTTCAACAATGCTTTAACTTCTTTTGCGGGTTTAAGCTCTTTCGAAATTAGTTCAGGCTCTTCTTTTTCAAAGCGTTGCTTTAAACTGCCTTCAATTACTGCACCTGCATCAATACTCAATGTATCGTGAAACACATCGCCATGAACATGAGCGCCACTTTGTACCTTTACTTCACTAGCATTAATTGAGCCAATAACTTTGCCTTTAACAATGACGCTTTTAGCTTCAACAATACCTTCAACAACACCCGTTGAGCCAATAACTAAATGCTCCACTTTTATATCGCCATCAATACGGCCATCAAGCTGTACTTCACCTTGGCTAACTAAAGTGCCTGTAAGGCGTACGTCTTCAGAAATAATAGACGGTGTGTGATTTACTCTTTTTAAATTAGAGCTAACTGTTTTTTGTTTTTTTCTACCAAACACGAGAAAGCGCCTTTGTTATTTTTAGAGGATTGACTTGTTTACCGTTAAGTAATACTTCGTAGTGTAAATGCGTGCCTGTGCTTCTGCCTGTGCTGCCCATTAAACCAATTACGTCATGTTTAGTGATTAACTGACCTTTTTTTACTTTAATTTTATTTAAGTGTCCAAATCGAGTCACTAAGCCATTTTTATGTTCAAGCTCAATAAAGTTACCATAACCACCATTGCGACCGGCACGAAGCACTACAGCGTCTGCTGGGGCAAATATCTCGGTTTTATGCCAACCGGCTAAATCAATTCCTTTATGAAAGGCATGATTACTATTCATTGGATCTTTTCTAAGACCAAAACTACTCGAAATATAATATTTAGCTTTAGCTAAGGGGAGGGTGTTTGGTAGTTCAGTTAAAAAGTTTTCTAAATTATTTAATGCTAATAACTTATCAACGATGGCTAAAAAGTGGCTTGGAATTTTTGTTTCGTTAAATGTATCAAGTGGGCCACCTTGTGCGGTTGTTTGGGCACTTAATATTAAGTGTTGCTCAAGCGCTGACTCAATTCCTGCGCCTTTAACCATAGCTAAAATAGCTTGGTGACGTTCGCTAATTTGGTTATCTAAAAAGTTAAAGCTTTGTTCATAATGATTATTCAAATTGGCAATTCTTGTTGCGAATGGAATTGGAGCTATTAACTGCGCCTGCTTACTTTTTGGATTTTCATCGACTAATGGTTCGTGAAATTCATTGCTGCTTTCATTGATTGGCACGTCAAGATCTGAATCAAGCTTAATAACGTCTTTGCTAATCGAAGCGGGAAGGGACTCTATCATGCTTTGCAGTAGCGCCTGCTTTTGCTCAAGTATCGCAAGTTGCTCTAACTGCGTTGCTTGCAGGGCTTGCTGTTCACTGACTTTTTGTTGCCAAAGTGTTTGCTTGTTTATTTGACTTTGTTCTATATCAGATATTTTATTAGTTTGTGTGTAAACACGAAAGCTCGAAATACTCAGCCAAATAAAAGTGACTAAAATAAGCGATGCTACAAAAAGTTGAAACCAAGAGGCTAAAACAACATGCTTAACTTCGCCATTTTGGCGAATAAGTAGCTGACGAGCTGGGAAAAATTTATGATAAAAAGACTTTATAAATACTGACATGGCATATAAACACTGGCTATTAACCGAATTAAGATAGCAATTTGAGTTAAAAAAGCTAGAAAAAAATTGTAACTGTTCAAAAATTAATAAAAAAGGGCTGCTTTTAGTAAGCAGCCCTTTTAATCATTTTTTTAATACTCGTATTACTTTGTAGGCAGTACTGTGCTCTCTACAGAGCCAAAACCTATGCGTGCATAGCCTTCTTTTTCACACCAGCCGCGCATAATAACGTTATCGCCATCTTCTAAAAAGCTACGTTGTTCGCCATTGCTTAGCGTAATTTTTTCTTTACCGCCACGAGATAGTTCAAGTAAAGAACCCGCTTCTTCGTGCGTTGGACCAGACTGAGTGCCCGAACCTAACATGTCACCTGGCATAAAGTTACAGCCATTTACTGTGTGGTGAGTAACCATTTGTGCCACAGTCCAGTAAGAGTGCTTAAAGCTAGATGTTGATACACGCGTTGGGTTATGGCCTTCGCTACGCATTTTTTGCGTTTGGATTTTAACATCCATTTGAATATCAAAAGCACCTTGGTCTCGATTCGCTTTTGACTCTAAATAGTCCATAGGCTGTGGATCGTTTTCATCACGCGTCCAGCTTGTTCTATAAGGCGCTAGCGCTTCGGTTGTAACAATCCAAGGCGATACAGTTGAGGCAAAGTTTTTAGCTAAAAAAGGACCAAGCGGTTGATATTCCCAAGCTTGTAGGTCGCGGGCAGACCAGTCGTTAAATACACAAAAGCCAAATACGTGGTTTTCTGCATTTTCGATAGCGATTGCATCGCCCAGTGCATTGCCTTTACCTAAGTAAATACCCAGTTCTAATTCGTAATCAAGACGTTTACAAGGACCGAATGACGGCACTTCTGCATCAGGCGCTTTAGTTTGGCCTTTAGGGCGATGAAATGTTTGACCCGATACGTCAATAGATGAAGAGCGACCATGATAACCAATAGGTACCCATTTATAGTTAGGTAGTAATGGGTTATCAGGGCGAAATAAACTACCCACAGCTGTAGCATGATAAATAGAAGTGTAAAAGTCGGTGTAATCACCGATACGACAAGGCAAAGAAAACTCTATGTCAGATTGTGCTACAAGCGTATCGCTAAGCGCTTGTTGGTGCTCAGAACCTGCTCGTAGTGCTTTTGAAAGCGCTAAACGAAGTGCTGACCAATACTGCCCCCCTAAACCCATAAATGTATTTAGAGTTGCTTCACTTGCTGCATCAGCGGCTGTTTTAGCGTCACCTGTTAAAACATTTAATTTTCTCAGTTTTGCTAAATCAATTACTTGGTCACCAATTGCAACACCACCACGAAAGGCCTCATCAGACCCTTTACGGCGAAACTCTGCAAACGGTAAGTTTTGAATAGGGAAGTCGCAATTATCAACATTAGCTGACTCTACCCAGCTGGTTAAATTAATATCGTGGGTTTCGTTAATTAGGCTCATTACATTTCCTTTGGATTTTACTGTATGGCGACAAGGTATAGTTTATTTAATCATACTTGTACTTGGCGCCATACTTTTTAAATATTAAAACGACAAAAAGCAGCGAAGTTCGCTGCTTTTAATTTACTCAAATATTTTATAAAACGCCGCGACGCTCTTGGTCGCGTTCGATTGATTCAAATAATGCTTGGAAGTTACCTTCACCAAAGCCACCATCATCAACGCGTTGGATCATTTCTATAAAGATTGGACCAAATAAGTTTTTAGAGAAAATTTGTAATAAATAACAATTTTCACTTTGGCTATCTACGAGTATCTGGTGCTGACGAATTTTTTCTTTGTCTTCAGCAACCCAAGGTACTCGGTCAAAAATAGTATCGTAGTACTCAGGGATAATATCGAGCGTTGCAATTGTTGATTTATCAAGCTTATCAAGAGAACTTACTAGGTCATCTGTTAAAAACGCTAAATGTTGAACGCCTGGGCCGTTGTACTCACCAAGGTATTCATCAATTTGGTTGTTATCGTTACCTTTACCTTCGTTTATTGGAATAGAGAAGGTGCCACATGGCGATTTAAGTGCATACGAAATAAGCGCTGTTTTTTGACCTTTAATGTCAAAGTAGCGTACTTCTGTAAAACCAAATACGTCTTTATAAAAGTTAGCCCATTTTTCCATGGTGCCTTTATAAACGTTATTGGTTAAATGATCGATTCGGATAAAGCCTTTATCTTCTACAACATTTTGCGTTTCTAAGTCTTCAAAATCACTTTCGTAAATAGTGCCTTTGTCGCCAAAGTTTTCAATAAAGTAAATTAGGCTGTCGCCAATGCCATAAATTGCAGGGTAAGGCATGTTTTTATGTGTTGAATCAGTGGCTGGTTTTGCACCACGCTCTACTGCAGTTTCAAATGCTTTTTGCGCATTCTCAACACGCCAACCCATTGAACAAATAGCAGGACCATGGCTTTTAGCAAATTCTGCAGAAAAACCTTCACGCTCGTTATTCAGTAAAAAATGAATATCGTTTTGGTTGTAATAAACAATGTCTTTACCTTTGAATTTTTTAAGCTTAGAGAAGCCAAAATCAGTAAATACTTTATCCATATAATCAGCATCAGGTGTTGCGTACTCGGTAAATTCAATACCGACTAAACCTAAATAGTTATTTACTTCACTCATTATTATTACTCCCGCAATTAAGCACTGCGATTATGTGTTGTTGTCATATTGCAGTAGATAATCAACCAGATTTTTGATTTGGGGAAGAGGGGGGCACTATTTAGTGTGTAGTGTATGTGTAAATTTTATAGGACGGTTATTATAAAGTTACGTGTTTGTAATACAGTTAAGTAAAATGAAGTTATATGGCATAGGGTTGAATAGTGGTTTTTATTCTTAATGTGTTGTTTTTAAACAATAAAAAGGAGGGTTCACCTGCGTGAAGCCTCCTTTTAGAATGAACAAGAAAAAGCTTGGATGTATTTAATTGTTTACACTTTTAGAGTTGCCACCAAAGAACTTGTTACGTTGCTCGATCCATTGGTTTGTTTTTATCGCTGGCGCAGCTTGATAGTGACGTTCAATCGTTTGATTTAACACTCGCGTCGGTTGCTCAAAGGACAACTTTTGTTGTGCGCCGCCCATACTTTTAATTTCATCTCTGGTCATAGCACGTCCTGCATAAAGCAGCGAGTTTAAGTACCCTGGTACTGTCTCGTAATTGTTATCTGTCAAAAGTAATACAGATTGATTGAGTGCCCAGCGACTATCGATTTCGCCATCCTCTTTTACGCCAGCAAGTTCTCCATCTATATAGACTTCAAACACCCCATTGGTTGGTGCTGTATAAAATACAAAAGCTATACGATGCCAAGAGTCGGGTTGTGTATTGCCAAAATAGCCGCTATCGCTAGTTGCTTGCCCATAGCCGCCGCTTGGGTCAATAAACATATCGGCATCATCATTAAGATAATCAGTTGTATTGGCTTGCATAATTGCACGGTAAATATCTTTACCTTCTGCGGGCCAGTATAAATCCATTACCAAAGTGTAGTCAGACACCATTCCTTCATTTGCAAAGTCACCATTTGCTGGTGTGTTTAAGTCAATAAGTAAGCCTTCTGTTGGAGCGTGGCGAGAAAACGCCATAACACCTGAAGGACCATTACTTAAATCATCAATATTTAATTGAGTAGTGGTGCTATATTGTGTCTCTGCAGTGCCCCAATTTGTTTCATCTGGATCAAAGTAGCTAAGTATCGAAGGTCCAAAATCAGCAGCTAACGGGTTGTTAGTATCGTCAAAATTCCATACGGTTACATTTGCTAAGTTGTTGCATGAATAAAGTTCGGTGTCAGTGTCAAGGTGTAGGCACTGACTTGTTCTGGCACGTGCATATTTATCAAGTAGCCACCAAGCTTCGGCTATTGGCTCTACGTTTGAGAATGTAACACTATTAAAAAATAAATCAGGATTTAAAGCTGCCCCTTTAAATAGTGCAACTTCGTAATTATTAGTAGGTTGTATATCTTCAGGTTTAAGTAAAAACCAATCTGGTTGACTTGCAAACATCGTTGTTAAGTCGCTTCCCGATACTGTTACTTTATAAATAGAGTTAAACCCTGGCGTATTTGATGGCTGCCTTTCTACGTAAAAAGCTTTATGGAAGTCTTCTTGAGTAAGTGTGCCAGGTGTCCAGCGCTTTTGTACTAGTTCAGGATTAAGTAATGCTGCGCTAATTGTGCTTGAATGTTTTGCGGCTAAGGCGGTGATTTCGGCTAGCTGCGCATCAGTTGGGTAGTTTTCAGAAATAGCTATTTCAGTTTCTGCATCGGGAGCATAACGCCCCATTATCTCATCTATTGCTAGTTTTGTTGTCTCATCACGTTCAACAATTGTATCGGTTTCAATCGTTTTGTAATCAACAACTGGAGATGATTTATCAGCTAAATTAAAATTAAGCGTTAAGTCAGTAATACCTTTAGCGTAAAAGTCCGGTTGTAAAACAATAGCGCCGTTATCAAGGGTTGTGTAGCTTTCCCCACCGTGTGTATGGCCGCCAAGTACTAAGTCGATACCGGGTACGTTTGTTGCCATATCAGTATCTAAGCCTACACCTAAATGGCTCAACATAATCATGTAATCTACATCACCACTGTATTGGTTTACTATGCTTTGTGCGATTTGTTGCCATTGCCAGCTCATTTTAAATTGTTTAATAAAATCAGGGATCGGATCATCTTGAATTGGTTCATCTAGCTCATTCCACGGCACAGAAGTCATGCCAAACACACCAAGTGTAATACACCCTACCTGTACTTTTGCAAATCCTACGCCTGCAAAATCTTGTAGTTGCTCTGCTTCATAACGAGTATTACTAGCAAGTACGATTGCATTCTCGTCTTGGGAATAACTTAGTAATTTTTCTGGGCCCCAAGCATAATCATGATTTCCAACGACTCGTAGGTCAAACTGCATTGCTTTAATTGCTTCTTCTGTTGCAGTACCTTGTGATAATTGCTCAGCAACAGTGCCTTTTTCATAGTCGTCACCACCGTTTGTAAATAAGGTGTGCGGGGTTTGGCTTGCTACTTGATTGTAGTAGGCTTTTATACGACTGAAATATTGCTCTTCATAGCCAAAGCGAGCATGTAAGTCTGCAACGTGGACAAACCTTACTGACTGCTCTGTTGCGTTAGCATCGCAAGTTGGGCCGATATTTGCGAAAGCTTCATTGCGCTGCATTTGTATTGCATATGTGCCCAATGTTGTTACTTGAGCGCTAACAAATCCATCTAAAACGATTGAATTTGTAACTGTGTCCCAATTAGCGCCCGATTGCTTTGCGATAAACAGTTGTCCGCCTAATGCATAGTCATCAGGGATTTTTATTGTAATGGTAATAGGTTTTGAAAGAGTAAGCGTGGAGGGCGTAAGTGCATGTAAATCAGAAATTATATTTTGTTGTATATTCGTCTCATCTAATAATGTTTTCTCGTAGGTAAGCTCTACATCACTAGAAATAGCACTGGAAGGTGCATTAAATATAAAATTGCCTTCGTCTAATGTAGCGTCTAAACCATTAGCGCTTGATAGTGTTAATTTGCTTGGTTCAGGCTCAACAGGATCGTTTGGATTAACCGTCACTTCATCGCCGCTACCACAGGCAGTTAAAATAAAGCTAAGAAATATAAATATAATAACACGTGATATCGTTAACGATTGCATCTACGGATGTCCCTGAGTCTATTCAATAACCAATCAGGACATAATATCAGTTAACGGGAGCAGGGCAAAGTTGAATAAAAAATTCCCCCATAGGAGCTATGGAGGAATTGTCTTAGGTTATATTGCTACATTAAAAATAAACAATAATTAAGAGGCTTTCTCTTCTAACCCTTGTTTTTCCCATACTTTAGCTTTAAAGGTCATTAGTACTAAAACAACACCAACACCAATGCTAAATAATGCAATTTGTAAATATAAGTTAGGAATTTCATCAACATTATTCGGATCGAAATTACCAGCAAGTAAGCCTGCAATAATATTACCGATTGAGTAAGTTAATACAAATACACCCATCATTTGACCTGTGTAACGTTTAGGCGATAACTTACTTACAGCACTTAATGCTACAGGGCTTAAACAAAGCTCACCCACAGTATGTAAAAAGTACGTAGTAACAAGCCAGTAAGGCGCTACTTTTAAGCCTTCAGCTGCGTAATGAGCTGCCATAAACATCACTAAAAAGCCTGATGCCATGATAATTAAACCAATTGCACACTTAACGCTGTAGCTAGGTGACACTAAGCTTTTAGATAAGTTAATCCAAAGCGCTGCAAAAAATGGCGATAAAGCAATAATAAACAGTGAGTTTAATGATTGAAACCACGTTGTAGGGATTTCAAAAGTACCAATAAGACGGTCAGTATAATCGCGAGCAAATAAGTTTAATGATGAACCCGCTTGTTCAAAGCCAGACCAAAAACATGCAGATGCAATACAGACTAAAAATAGTGCCCACATTCTTTGTTTTTCAGCATCTGTTAATTTACCTGTAAAGTAAATAACACCAAAATAAACAAAAAAGATAATAGTAAATACAACAGCTACGTACCCTGCAACCACTGTTGGATTGATTACAATTGCGCCGGTCATTGCAGCCGTAGTAACTGCAGCAGCTGCAATTACAAACGCAGCAATACCAACCCATGCGCGAGAAGTGCCTTTAGGACCTAATGGATTAGCTGGTAAAGCGCTATGCTCTGGTAAGTTATTAAGTGAGCGCTTATATTGCACCAAACCAATAGCCATACCAACAGCGGCTGCACCAAACGCCCAGTGCCAACCTACGTTTTCCATAAAGTAACCACAAACGTAGTAACCAATTAAAGAACCTAAGTTAATACCCATGTAGTAAATAGCGTAACCGCCATCACGACGCTCATCAGCATCACTGTATAGTTGGCCGACCATTGCGCTGATATTTGGTTTTAGCAAACCAGTACCTGTCGCTACAAATATTAAGCCAATGAAGAAAGAATAATCATGTGGAATAGCCAAAATAATATGGCCAATCATAATGATTATACCGCCATACCAAACTGCTTTTTGACCACCAAACAATCTATCTGCTAGCCAGCCACCTGGTAAACCTAAAAAGTATACCGCACCTGTGTATAAACCATAAATTGCAGCAGCTGAGGCAACAGTAAAGGCTAAACCTTCTTCTTGTAAGCTTGCTGTCATGAATAATACGAGCATAGCTCGCATACCGTAATAACTCATTCGTTCCCACATTTCAGTGAAGAACAATGTTGAAAGTCCTTTAGGGTGGCCAAACCAACCACTATCTGGAGCTGAACTCATATTTACTTCCTAACTTTAAGTATTGTTATGATGGCCTTATAATTTTTTGCTTTAGCTATTTTAGAATTTGTAACCACTAAAATGCTCGACCATCAGTATATTATTTGTAGCTAAGATAATGATTTGCTATATGGCAGTAACACCACAAGGTAAGAGACACACCCTTATCCTAGTTACAATTGCGCTCAAGTATACATATACCTTAGTGCTAGGGGAAGTATTGCTCGGTGTATCACCTTATGCCAAGTTAGAACTCAGCATAAGGAACAATAGGGGTGCCTGGAAACTCAAGTGTTCCGTACACAGGATTAAAGTAGTAACGTATATAAAGCTGACCAAAATTTGGTTCGTAAAAGTCAGAACGATCGATGGCTAAGTAACCACCAAAGAACCAATTCGGCGTTATTCTATACTCAAAACTACCTTCAAGATTATATGAAACACCAGAACTTGTTTCACCTTCAAATACAGGATCAACACCTGTTATTGACTCTCTATCATATGCAGCTATTTGCAAATCGCTATCATTAGGGAAGAAATCAATAGATTGAGTTTTTGTTTGCGAGTACGAAACACCGGTTTTTAATCGATAAACAAAATCATCGCCCCAACGCGCGTCATAAGTGAGTGGCACAGATAAACCTACATAGTTTTGTGGGCTGTAATAACCACCATGGCCCCATGTTTCTTCACTTAAATTATACTTGTATGCCCAATGCAATAAGCTAGCGCCTGCGGTAAATTCACGCTCTTGATTGCTAATTATACGGTAATAAGTACCGCCCATCATACGATAGCGTTGGTTGTCTTTTACATTTTGGCCTTTATACAGGGTAAAGTCGGCGCTTGACCAAAAACCCCATTTTCCGCCTAAGTCGTGCGATAAATTAGCTGTTAGGCCTGTAGAGCGTACGCCCCCCCAAACTTCACCTGTATTTACATCTTTTAAGCCCGCATAAGAAAGCACTGAATTTGTAACTGGGCGTTTTTCAAGTTCTAGGCTGTATCCAAAGTCGCCAAAACTGTCTGCGTAATTTACACCCCATACAATATCTTCAATTAAAAAGCCAAGTGGAGTAGTGCCTACATCTACACGCCAGTTTTCGTTTTGCCAACCAATACCTATATCTACACCACTTTCCTCTGGTGTCACTTCATCGACTGAACAAGTGAAAATACATAAAGCACCTTGTCCGTAGCGACTACCAGCGAACTGCTCATCAAAGCGAGTTGTTTGTGCGCTAATAGTAGTCGGGTCTACTTTAATAAATCCTTGGCCTTGCCAAAGTGGAAAGTAAGCTTCAATCGGTACTAAGCCCGCACCAAGTGTTGCTTCACTTTCGGTACTTGTTTGCCCACTAAAGTTAACACCCATGGCAATGTATGCTTGGTTTTTGTTTTGCTCGTTTATTAGCTCACGTTTAGCACCGTTTACATACCATTCATCGTTTTCATCTATTTTTAAAAGAGCTCCGTAAAGCTCTTTTTCGTTTAAAGTACGATTAGGTGACAGGGTTTGTGCGTACCAAGATTGTGCTTGTTCGGTTTCGTTGAATTTGCTGGCTACTTGAGCGCCTAAATAACGTAGTTCTTGATCGTTGGGTGACTTTTCAACAAGTTGCTTAGCTAAATAAAGTGCGTCTCCAGAGTAATTAAACTCATTGAGAGATGACATGATTTGGCGTTGCAAATAACCCTCTTGCGATGTGGTTTGCGCTATCGCTTTTTGCGTAACTTCTTTTGCTTGAAAGTCGTCTCCAAGTTCTATGTATGCATTAGCAATAGCGAGTAGTGCTTGAGGCTCTATGGTTTGTTTATTTTGTACTTTTTGCTGATACAAAATAACGGCCGCTTCATATTGTTCTAGCGCTAAATTTGCATTAATAAGGGCAGTAGTTGTTGCTGGAATATCTTTATATTTTTGATCAAGCTGATTGAGCTTAGCAATTAAATCACTGCCAGTGTAAAACTGGTTTAGGTAGTTATTTTGTAACTGAACATATTGAGCCGTTTCGTTTTCAGAAGCGCTTTCTGGTAACACGTAACCCTCAAACCAGCGTTTTATTTCAACTTGGTTACCTTGCTCTAGTATCCACTGGCCTTGTAAAAGGTGCCAATAAGGCGACAAAGATGAGTCAGATGAAAGGGCACTTGAAAGTAATTTAAGAGCATGTCGTTTTTCATCAATTTTGTACCAACTATTAGAAAGCTCAGCTTGCATTTCAGGTGTTAGCTCTCTTGCTTCTAAGTTACTTAAATGGTAGATAGCGACAGATTTATTTTTTAAATCAAGATATTGCTGACTTTGCGTAAGAGACTCGTTAAGCAACAATTGCTGCTCTAAAGCAATAATATCTGTATCTCGATTTTTAAAAGGAATATATTTAAGTGTATCTAAAGCACCTTCATAATCATTTATAGAGCGCAAAAATAAAGCATGGCTATATCTAATTTGGGGGTTTAGCGGAAATTGCCACAATACATTATTAAATAAATCACGTGCTTGTTGAGTGAGGCCTTTTTGTTGGTATATAAAAGCTAAATCGTAATATAACCAAGGTTGCTCAGGTGAAAGCTCAATAGCTTGCTTAAGTAATTCTTCTGCTTTTTCTAGCTCTCCACCATTAGTATACTGACTTGCTTTATCTCTTAGAGTATTACTGGTAGCTAGTGCATATGAGGGGTAGATTAAATCTCGTTGCTTTGCATTTAATGAATTATAAAAGTTGCGAATTGATTTTTGGTTTTGATCTAGTTGCGCGATATTTAATAAGCCAAGTAAGGCATTTTCATATAAAGGATTGGTTTTTAGGGTAGCTTGATAGGCGGTAGCAGCTTGTGTGTAATCTCCTTGAGCTACTAATAATAGGCCTTTGTTATAAAGAAAAGCTTCTTGGTCATGATTTAATTGCTCAGCTAGATTTAGTTTTAATTGTGCTGTTTTAAAATCAGATTGCTCTATAGCATC
Organism: Pseudoalteromonas sp. S8-8; assembly: GCF_000497875.1. Classification (NCBI taxonomy): domain Bacteria; kingdom Pseudomonadati; phylum Pseudomonadota; class Gammaproteobacteria; order Alteromonadales; family Pseudoalteromonadaceae; genus Pseudoalteromonas; species Pseudoalteromonas sp. S8-8. The sequence continues at coordinate 73,722 of NZ_AUTR01000009.1, read as the reverse complement.
TTCCATTTCAGACATATACAGCCAAAACTTCGCAACTGTCGCGAGTTCTTTAAGTCCTTCACGCTCATCAAAATTAGGTGTATATTTTTGCGCGGTAAAAAAATAGTAATAAGATTTTTTGTAGTCGCTTTTCGCTAAATACAAATACCCTAAGCTGCGCATAACTTCTTTATCGGTTAGCCGCCCTTTTAAAGCATTTAATAGTAGGGGCTCAGCTTCTTTTAATTTTTTATTATTAAGTAAACGATCACCTTTAAGCCAAAGCTGATACGCAGGATCGGCAAGTAATGCTTGCCTTACTTTAAAATCTCGTTGGAAATCTTCGTATTGTAACTTACCTTTACTACTAAATGGGTACACAGAGAAGTATCGTTGGTATTGCTCAACTGTATTTTGAGTAAGATCCATGCTCTTAAGAGTTGCAAGCCAAATAAACTCAACTTCATTAATAAAAGAAGGGCTAGTTCCGTAATTACTTAAAATATCTAAAGCTTTATTATTTGCTGGGTTTTTCCTCAGTAAATGGCGAGCATAAGGTATTTCTACTTGAGCGATATTAGAATAGCTTTTTAATAACTTTTCATAGCCTTTTTTAACACTTTTCCATTGGTCGCTGTCTTGCCCATACCAGCTTAAATGCTCAAGCTCGTAATTAAGTGTAGGGTAGGTGTTTTTAAATATTTTATTGTATATTTCACGGGCTTGTTCATAACGTCCAGCTCGAGAAAGTAGCCTAGCTTCATGAATTAAAGATTTATCTTTACCCTCAATACGAGAGAGTATTTTAAGTTTTTCAACACAAGGGGCTTGCTTAGTGAGTCCGTTATCTATTTTGCTTAATAATTGGTTGGCTTTCACTGATTCGCCATTGGCAAAATTATAACGCGCTACTGCGCACTGTGTTTCTATTCGGGCAGGGGCAATAGCGACTAGCTTTCGCAAGCTATCTTCAACTAGTTTTTTATTTTGCTGTGCTTCACCAATACCTATTTGGCTTAGTAACCAATCAACAGATTGCGTATCAATATCGTTGACTGTGTTAGCGCTTAATCCAGAGCTAAGCGCTAATGTGCAAGCGAGGGCAAACCTTAACGGCATTCAGTGCTCCATACCGGTTGTAGCGTCCCATCTGCTGTAATTGAAAAACGTTTATTTAAAGCACTTGCACCAAACAAGTTAAGTACGCTGTCGTAATAACGAGTCTGGGTAAATGATTTATCAATCATTAGTTTTTGCTGAATAGCCATTACTGTAGAATTATCGTTATTAGTCGCTAGTAAAGGTAATAGAGCTGAGTTAAAGCCTAGAGGGCCTCTTTTTTCAGATTTTCCTGATTTAGCAAAAGTATTTAAAGGCACGTAACCACGTTTATTAATTGTTTCTATAAAAGGGTTAAATTGCGCTAATAGCTCTTTTTTATAAGGTGCGTTGTCTGCCATCATACTTGCCCATAAATATACTCTAATAGCGTTGTAACTGCCCAAGTCGCTCGTTTTTTTATCGTAGTAAAAGCCGTTATCTGCATCAAACATTACCCAGTCAGGGCTAACACCTTGCTTTGCTGTATCTAAAATCAACTTTGCTGAGCCTTCGTGCAGTTGATGCCAAGGCGAGTGTGGATAAAGCTTTTTAAACTGCTGATAAATAAATAACGGTGAGTAGCTTGGGTTTAACTTAAAACGCTCATTATCAAATTCAAAACCAGTAGGGGCGGGTAGTAATGATAAACCTAGGCCCGAAATATAGGCGGTTTCTTCACGCATTATCCGTTGTGCAAGTACGGCTGCTAATATGCTGTAGCGGCGGTCATCCCAAAGAATAGCAGCTTGCGATAAACTATATGCTATCCATAAGTCAGAATCAGACGCTGGATTTGAATCTAAAATTCCGCCAACATTTTGATTGTTAACACCCCATTGCCATGCCGGTAAACGAGTGCTTAAATCACCCTCTGACAAATGTTCTTGCGTCCAATCCAGGACTAGGTCAAACATTGCTTTGTCATTTGCTACGACAGCAAAAAATAAGGCATAAGATTGGCCTTCAGAGGTTGTGACTTTTTGCTCACTCCCCAAATCAATAACGCGACCATCTTGGCTTATAAAGTTACTTTTAAACGTTTGCCATGCATCCCATGGTTGGCATTGCTCTATTTGTGCATTGGCATTAAAGGTAAATAATGCAATCACGGTAAAAAATACATTAATGAGTGACTTCATTACTTATCTCCTTCAGCTAATCGCTTGTATGTTAATGCTTGTAGTAATCGCCATATAATAAATGAGATCAGCAGTAGTGTTAAAATAGACAATAGTGCCAGTACAAATGGGTGATCCGATAAATGGAACCAAATTAGGGTATGCACAGGAATGTGACCAACAAAATATTGCTCATCAGTTTTAATTGTCTTAATGCCTTGAGAATTTATGACTGCAGCACTTCCTTTAATTTGCGCAAGAGCTTCTGAACTCATTAACGCATCATCTAGTAGAGTAAAGGCTTTTTGTGATGTTGCACTAAGCGATACAATTGAACGCTCTGAATCAAACGGTGATTGAAAGCCAGTAATAACGGCCATATCACCACTACTTTTTATACTTACTTGGACTTTATCTGTTGTCTGCTCATCGTAAGCACCATTGTATATGGCTTGTTTTATAGCGCGCTGATTATTATCAAGCAGGATATTGGTTTGCGCATCTTCATCTAAGTTATTAGCAATGCTATTAGGTTTTGCGATAACTAAGATATCTTTATCATCTAAGTTGGCATCTTGATTTAAATGAGCAACACTTATTCTATGAGCGGGGTAGCCTGTAATAGCACCAAAGTGGCCTGTTAAATTAAACAATACAGATAGTGCTTTAGGTGATGGAACTTCATCTATCAATACTAAAGTTTGTTGTAAGTCTGCGTATTTTGTAAATGGGAATCCGCTGTTTGCAAATACATTTAAATCAGGCAGAGCCATGTAATGGTCAAACCCACTTACATCAATGTTAGAGTTTCCATCAATTACCCCGTACTCGCCACCAGGTGGAGCAACGGCACATTCGCCTTTTTTAAGTACTGCAAATCTAAAGTCAAAATTTAACTCATTTCGGCTGGCAAGATTAATACCGTCTAATGAAAAGTCTTCAGCGCTTTGCGTTGTGTCTGTATTAGCAATTAAAGGCAGCAACGTTTTAGCGGTAGTTAACGATGTGTCTTTTTTATCAAGTAAAAAACCACTTATAAATTCTTGGTTTATTAACATGTTTAAACGTGAATTTAATGTTTCGCTCTCTGGCGTATTACGGTATTGCAAAGTAATAGGAATACCTTTTTCACGCCAAGTAAATAAATCAGGTGCAAAACGAACATTTAATTTTATAGGGCCGTTGTTAAGACCCTCAGCTTGTAACTGAGTTGGGTAGTCAATAAGCTCGTCAAAGTGCACGGGACGATCGTTTCTTAGCCATCTCGGCGCATCATAAGCTTTACGCAGTGGGAGTTTGTTAATAGCCTCGATGCTTGCACTTCGGCCAGTCATAATTTTATGACCAAATACAAGACCAGTGACCGCTGTTTTTAAGTCTTTTTCGTCACGCCCCAAAATTAACAGCATTTTATTGTATCTGTGAATAGGGCTTGAAATTAGCTCGACGGTTGGCTTTTCAACATCTGGATAATCTTTTAAAAAATCAGGTTTTGAGTCATTAGTAATAAACACCACACTATGCTGCTCTGGTGCTTTATTTAAAACGACTGGAAAGTTAGCGCCACGCCAGTCAGCTTGTGCGCCAAACCAACTAGATAAAGTGGCTGCAGCTTCTATTGCTTGTGTATTAGGTGTGCTTGCAAATACAAAAGGTAAGTTTAATTTGTTGTAATCTTTAGCATCAAAAAATGGTTCTGGTAAATATTCAAGGCGGCTATCAATTGCTAACTGTTTTTGATCAAGCGTGATGTGGCTTGATTTGTTTATTTCAGTCCAAATTGAGCGGCTAAAGTAATCTTGGCATCGTAAGTCGTAGTAGCCAACTAGTTCAAAGCGAATTTGGTTGTAGTCTTGGATGTATTTAGCATTTAGGTCTAGGCTATGACTTACCGTATTTTTTACAATACTTAATTGCTCATTAATAGGTAAAACAGTAACTAAGTTATCGTTAAAATAAACTTTTAAATGCGATACATTAGCCAGCAATGAAGGTGAGTTGGTGTACGAAAAGTTAAGCTTTAGATTAGTGCTTAATTTATCAATTCTATTTGTGAAATCGACTCGAGAATTATTATTCACGCCGTCGAGTTTATAGTCGTTGAACCCTAACTTTTCAAAGCTAAGACGTAAACTAGAAACCTGAGCGCTCTCAGGGTAGCCATTTACAAACATAGTTTTGTCGTGCATAGGCTCGATAGCGAGCACTTGATATGCGCTACTAATAAGTAACAATGTTAGAAATGTATTAAGTAACTTTTTAATCATAATTATTATGCACTATCGGTTTTTTTGGAGTAAATGAATTTATGTAAATGACAGTATTAGTCATAAACTTAATTATAGGTTGTAACGCTCTTGGGGCATGAAACAATAAATTACTAAAGCCCCGTAAACTGGTTTTTTGCACTTCTTTGAAGCTATACGATGGACGGTCATGTCTAAAGTTATTTTGCCAATCTAGCCAAGCATCTGCTCTGGAGAAAGTACATTGTATAAAAGCTCTTTGCTTTTCGAGGGATAAATCTTTAAGTGTAAGGCCAATTTGTTTTTTACGGGTATTACATACATACGTTGTAAACGAAAATTGCTTGTTACCGCGACTCATTAATAATTCAATTTTATCGTTAACGCGGCATAAATGTGCGTGTTCAGTCTCTATACCTACACCGTTATCTGAATAATCCGTTATTTTTACTTTTAAAGTATGGCCATTTGCTAAACGAACGCCGGCAGGAAAGTTTGCCTTTATACGATGCGAGTGCCTCACTTGGCGAGCCTCAGCAGCAACCGCAACCGCAGCACCCAAAATAATAATATTATAAAAAGCCCAACCCATACTTATTATAAGTACGCCAATCTGGCTTGAATCACCTAAAAACAGACGTAATACACCCACTATTATTCCAAGTAAGTTAATAAGTAAGAGAATTAAATACGGTTTAGAAATCCCCCAGTCGTAATGCTCTTCATCATTTAAACCGCCTTTTTCGGTTACGTTAAATTTACCTTTATTAGGATTAAATAAAGCAACGGTAGTTGGTTTTAATATGTACCAAGCAAGTACTGACTCATACACTTCACCCCAGAAGGAGTAACGGTATTTACCTTGAATGCGTGAGTTAGTCGCTTTTATTTGAATTAGTGTCGGTACCACATAGATAAAAATAGCAATAAAAGGAGCATAAATTATGTAGGCATTAAAATATATTAGCGCCAAAGGAGCTGTTAAAAATACAATACGAGGAATACCCGATAGGAAATGCAGCATTGCGTTTATATAGCATAATCGTTGAGGGATGCTTAAACCTTTACCCATCAATGGGTTATCAAGCCTAAATATTTGTGCCATACCACGCGCCCAGCGAATACGTTGGCCTATATGCGCTGACAAGCTGTCGGTAGCAAGGCCTGCGGCTTGTGGGATGTTTATATATGCAGTTTTATAACCTGCGCGCTGCATACGAAGGGCCGTGTGAGCATCCTCAGTTACTGTTTCAAATGCAAAACCACCAATGTTATCAAGCGCTTCTCGTTTTAATACGGCACAAGAACCACAAAAGAAGGTTGCATCCCACATGTCGTTACCATCTTGAATCAATCCATAAAACAACATGTTTTCGTTAGGGATTTGACTGTGGTTATTAAGATTTCGCTCAAATGGATCGGCAGAAAAAAAGTGATGCGGTGTTTGGACCAAACACACTTTACTGTCTTTTAAAAACTGTCCCATTGTCATTTGTAAGAACGAGCGAGCAGGAACGTGGTCACAATCAAAAATTGCGATATATTCGCCATCGGTATAACGCATAGCGCTATTCATATTACCGGCTTTAGCATGATTGTTATCCGAACGCGCTAAATAACCCACTCCAATCTCGGCTGCAAAATCCTTAAACTCTGAGCGCTTACCATCATCTAATATATAAACATTTAACTTGTCTGCAGGCCAATCGATACTTAAAGCAGCGAGAGTAGTGGGTCTTACAACGCTTAACGGCTCGTTATAAGTTGGAATATATACATCAACAGTTGGCCATAGGTCAGTGTCTTTAGGTAAAGGCACTGGTTTTCGCTCAAGCGGATTAACTGTTTGAAAAAAACCTAAAATCAGTACAAGCCATGCATACGTTTCAGCAAGTAGTAAACCGCCACCTAGTGCAAGTGCAAGCGGATCATCCCAGTTTAAAGTCTCAGTGTAACGCCACCATAAGTAACGAGAAGAGGTAGTTACTGACAGGGTGATCATGACAATGGTTGCCATTTGGCCTTTTACTCGTTTAAGTGCATACGCAACTAATAAAATAAAGCTTATAAATACGGCTTGAGCTTCCAAGCTAAAAGGAATTGTAATGAATATTGCTAATAAAAATAAAATAAACGCGAGGATGACGTATTTAACTAATTTATTTTGCCATACACGTGCATCAGCCATGGCTTTAAATGCACTTTTTTTAGGGCCTTTTTTATTTTTTGATAGTAGGCGTTTTAATAATTTACCTAACTTTAAATCAAACCAACGTAATTGCCTTAAAAGGTAGCTAACGCCATCATAAAAATAATTAACTGCATCTTCTTTTACTGAACTAGATTTAAGCTGATTTTTAAAAAACACTAAAAAAACACTTTGAATAATAAAGCGTAATATATTGGAGTAAATATAGGTTCGGTAAGGCAGCCTTAAATGAGGGTAGTAGTTATAAAGGGTAAACTCAAAGCTGATTTTATGCTGTTTAATGTTTATAAATAGCGAGCTTAAAAGCGTAATAAAAGGCATTAAGAAAGCTTCAATTACATTTACTTTATGTTGATTAAAGTAGCTATGAAACTTAAATAAAATGTACCGAACTAACTTATCAGTAAATAAAATGCTCAGCAGCAAGTATAAAGTGCTGTGAATAGGGCGCTGATAAAATAGTGTAATGCTCATTTTATAAGGTCGCTTTACTAACTAGCCAACCAGCTAGTGTTTCAAAGTCATCGTTTGCGACACTATATGGCGCGCAGTTAAGTGCTACATTTCTGTATGCGGTTGACTCTTTAATAACTTCGTCACTGTTAATAAAAAAGGGAGCCATAAGGGGAAGTGTCGATTGCCATAGGGAAAATAAGTCAAATTCTAGCGTTGATGCAGAGTTATAGCGGTTAACTAAAAAGTAATGTTTCCAATTGGTATCTGAATTTTTAAGTTTTTGCAGGCGCCTATAAATTAAGCTGTGACAAATAGCGTCGCAATTAACAAGTTCAATTACAATATCGTCTTTCTCTAATGGGTAGTGAGAAAGGTTAATATGTGAAGGGCAGTCAAAAAGTATCCAAGCTTCGTTGTTATAATTTAGGTTTTTGCATTTATTGACCGTTTTAGTGATGTTATCGGTGCTAGTGTCGTCGTTATCGCCAAATGGTAAAAATATAATGCCATCGTTATCTTGGTGAAAATGCGTAAGTGCATCTTCAAAGTGCACTTCATTACTCCAGCCTTTGGTGTATTTCCACGGTAAACCAAAATGTAAACCTAAGTCACTTTTTGCATCTAAATCGATAGCAACAACGTCAACGTCAGACTTTTTTAGCACGCATGCAAGATTGGCAACTACAGAAGTGCTGCCTAAACCGCCTTTGATACCTTTAATGAAAACTCTTTGCAACGGGGTTACCTATCCTTAGTTTAACTAGTGTATGTGTTTAGTTCGTTGTTTATCTCTTTAAGCAATGCGTATTTATTAATTGTATTATTATTTTGCTGCTTGTTTACAATTTCTATGTAGTCATCACTCTTTCCACCAAAACGCAGTGTAAGGTTTTCTATATCACTCGATGTTAACGTTTGTGAGTTTTTAGATGTTAAGTTGTTCATCTTTACCTTTACAGTTACTTTAATTATTTTGATTAAAAGTGGACAATATTTGGCTATTATATATAGAATAACGGTTAAAACTAGTAAAAAAGTATTTTTTATAGGGCATTTTAAGTGCATAACTTTAACATAACGGGATTAGAGCCTGCTGCAAAAGAGTTAAAATCGGCTTCAAGTTATGCTGTTTTAGCCCCTTTAGATAATTTTGCAATCGAATTAGCGTTACATTCAATTAACCAAAGTTTAGCTAATGATATATATATAGTTTCTCAAGAGGCTGAATCATTTTTTGATTCTTCTTTTTCTGCATCGTTAAATTATGCTTATGAACATAATCGAGTACATCCTTTTTCGTTGGCCCCAGAAACACAACACTATTCAATTGAGCGAATCAATTCAGGTATTATAAAAGAGATAAGTGCTTATAAACGTCTAAACGAAGCGCTCATTTTTGTCCATTTTAATACAACACAGTTAAACAGCGCTGGCGAAAAAAGCTTGAAACTGATGATGAATGAGTACAACGATTTTGTTCGTCGTACCGGAGCTACATTACTATTTTTAATATCTGGGCCTGATATTGCTAACTACCGTTTTTTAGTTAGACGATTAAATAATGTATTTGATGGGCTGGTTTTTGTTGATAATGATTCTGCAATGCGAGTTCTTGAATATGATTATTGGCGCCATAGCACGGGTGTTATTGCTGGTGAACATTACCCGTTATTATTAAGTAATAATCAGTTTGTTGTTCAAAAGGGAATAATAAGCGAGAGCAAAGCACCTAAAAGTTCAGACTTTTCCGATGAAGACGATGTTTGGCTTGTGCAAAGTGCGGTGCCCGAAGGTACTAAATTACCAATGCACTATAAAAGTGTAAAAGATAATAATGACTTATTTAATAAAGGACCAAAGGTAGAAGCAGCCACCTTAATTTTTGCAGTAACGCGCTACACTGATTTAGCGTTATTAGGTAAGCAGTGTTTTGAACTTAGAAAAAACTGTGGGCGCTGGTTAAAGCTTGTTATTCAAAATGTTGATGGTGTTATTCGCCATCAAGATGAATGTTTATTTTTAACATTGGGTGTAAACCTTATTCTATATAGCTTTTCAGAGCCTTCTCGGTTGCTCTCACAAATTCAATCTATTCAAGGTTTTCAGTTTTCTAGGCCTTTACCTCCCTCAGTTGAGGACGTATTGAAATACACTGAAAACACTTTTTCGAAAGGATATTTACCTTTCATTGAGTTTACAAAACAAGTAGAAATTCATAGTGACTCAGCCGTTAATTTAGGTGTGAGTGGTGTGCTAGTAAAGCTTGAATTACTGCCACGAATCGACCCAATACACCCTTTGCATTTATTTCATATTAAACGCGAAGGTGATGTATTTAGTATTGCAGATAATACAGTTTATTTATATTTGCATGCTTGTAGAGAGAATGACGTTGATAATGCGATTAAGCATTTGTTTAAATTAAAAACAAGCGATTTTTTTGTACAGCAAAATGTAATTTCTGATCACTTTTACATTCAACAAGAATGTAAACAATTAAGGCGTTTTTATAAAGGTAAGAGTGTTGTAGATTTCTCGCAAAAACTTGCCGAGAATGATAGCTATAAATTTGCACCTGATATAGCAAACAGCGTTACTGAAAATATTAACACACCTGAATTTTCTAGCAAAAGCCGCCCAGATGCTAAGCCTTTTATAATGAAATTAAGAGATAACTTATGAGTATGAATCAGCTTTTAATTACCGTGTTTCTTGCAATGGTGCTTGGCGCGGTGCTTTGTATGCTAGGCAAATACATTTTATCTCAAATAACAAAATATTATTATAAGCTTACTTTTAAACATGAAGTACTAGAGCCTTATACACCAAATACAGTAAAAAAGGATAAGAAGTGAAATTATCAGGTTTAGGGGTTTGGAACCTTTATTTTTTAGTTAAGTTTGCTCTGTTTTATTATGGTGCAATTGATTTTAACGTATTAACTAATGCGGCTTTTGCTGCGTTGCTTGCGATTAAATTTAAACAGCCATTAATAGAGAAGGCAAAACATATAGTAGGTGCTGTGTTTGCTGTGGTATTACTTTACCAAGACTCATGGTTGCCACCAATAAACAGGTTGACTAAACAAGCGGGTAACGTTCAAGATTTTAGTTTTGGTTATTTTATTGAGTTATTAACCCGTGTTATTAACATTGATATGTTATTGGCTTTGTTCGTAATTAGTGTGTGTTTTTGGTATACATCGCAATGGATACGCTTTACAACAGTCACTATCGTTGGGTTGTTAGTTGTAGGATGGCAAGGGGGTAACTCTCAATCACAATTTGTTAATAATGTGGCTAACCCTGAGCCGGTTACACAGAGTCAAAGTAATCCTCAAACACAAGTGATCACTCAGGCAGCACAATCTCCTGATCAAAAATTAGCTGATTTTTATCAACAACAAAGCTTATTAATGAGTCACTTTCCAAGCCAAGTAAATGGTGAACTGTTTGATGTAATTATTTTGAACATATGCTCAATGGCTGTTGCTGATTTAAATGCTATTGGTGTAAGTGTTACTGATATGTATAAAGACTTTGATGTGGTGTTTTCAGACTTTAACTCGGCTACATCATACAGCGGACCAGCTGCGGTAAGGCTACTGCGCGCTAGTTGTGGCCAAACTAGTCAAACGGCATTATTTAAAGAGGCACCTGAACAATGTCACTTGTTTAAAAACCTAGAAAAACTAGGTTATCAAAATAATGTTGTGATGAATCACGACGGACATTTTGATGAGTTTAAAGGTTTAATAAATAAGTACGGTGGCCTAGATAGCACGCCATTTAATATCGATTCAATGCCAGTGGCGCTTCGAGGTTTTGATAATAGCCCTATTTACTCAGATGAAGCTGTGCTGGATGGTTGGTTAGAGCAAGCTGATGATTGTAAGCCGTGTGCGATGTACTACAACACCACAAGTTTACATGACGGTAATCAGCTAGAGAATCAACCAAGGGTGAATAGTAAAGAGACATACCCAATCAGACATAAAAACTTGTTTGCTGATATTAACCAATTTGTAAAAAAATTAGAAAAGCGTGGTCGCAACGTTATGTTAATGATAGTGCCTGAACACGGCGCTAACTTAAAAGGTGATAAAGTACAATTTGCAGGGTTACGTGAAATCCCTAGTCCTGCAATTGTGTCTGTACCTGTAGCGATTAAATTTATAGGCCCAGACGTACAAAACTACTCGCAAATTGTGGTTGATGATTCAACAAGTTACTTTGCGCTTTCAGAGCTGGTAAGTAAGACGCTGCAAACTGATGTGTTTGGTGGGAATAATAGTGTTGCTAATTTACTTGAAAACCTACCTAAAGCACCTAAAGTTGCTGAAAATGAAGGCACAATAATGATGTATGTTAACCAACGACCATTCATACAATTAGATGGTGGTGATTGGTCAGCTTACCCACAAGGTAAGTATTCTCATAATAAGATTTAATAAACAGCACTGGTATAGTTAAATATAGATATCAGTGCTGTTTTTCTTCGTTTAATTACATCCCACCCTTTGGCTCTAAAAGCTATTTTGTCCAAAAAATGTTTACAATAAGCTACCTTCTCAAAGCGACTTAGCGTATTATTCGGCTAATATAGTTTTTCCTTCTTTGAGGATGTATGCGTCTAGATATTCACTGTGCTGATCGAATTGGTATTGCTCAAGAAATCCTTAATATATTAGTTAACTACAGCGTTGATTTGAAAGGAATTGAAGTCGATTCTGTAAATTGTCGTATGTACGTTAGTTTTCCCGAAATTGAATTTGAACAATTCCAAAAAATTATGCCATCGATACGTTTAATCGACGGTGTACACGATGTGCGTACTACTGCATTTTTACCATCTGAGCGTGAACACAACGAATTAAATACTTTACTACGTGCATTGCCTGATGGGGTTATCTCTATTGATGCCAAAGGTTGGGTACGTTTGTGTAACGATGCAGCATGTAAAGACTTACAGCTAATTGAAAAAGACGTGATTGGTGCAAATATTAATAACCTGCTTAAAGGTTTTAACTTTACACGCTGGTTAGAAGGTAAAGAAGTACTCGGACAAACCACTCGCGTTGAAGTGGCTGGTGAGGATTTTATTGCAGACATTTTGCCAATTGCAGTGCCTCAAGGTAGTGAAGGTGATGTGCTTGCTGGTGCGGTTATTAACATTAAATCGCAAAGTCGGTTAGGGCAGCAAGTCAGTGCATTTAGACGTTACGGGCAAGAAAGCTTCGCTACTATTCACAACTTTAGTACGGCAATGCGCCGAGTTGTGCGCGAAGCACGCAAAATGGCGCAACTAGAAGCCCCTATTTTGATTACTGGTGAAACAGGAACAGGTAAAGAGTTATTAGCTAGAGCGTGCCATTACGCATCTAATCGTTCTGTTAAACCTTTTATTGCACTGTCGTGTGCTTCACTTCCTGATGATGTTGCTGAGTCTGAGTTATTTGGTTATGCCGGGTACGAAGAAAATGCAGCGCCAAAGCGCGGTGTATTAGAGCAAGCCGATGGTGGAACTGTATTTTTAGATGAAGTTGGCGAAATGTCGACTCAACTACAAACTAAGTTACTGCGTTTTTTACAAGATGGTACGTTTAGAAAAGTAGGCGATGAGAACGAAGTTAAAGTAAATGTACGTATTGTTGCCGCTACTCAAAAAGACTTACCTGCAATGGTACAAGAAGGGGTTTTTAGAGAAGACTTATATTACCGTATAAACGTGCTTACTTTAGAAATAGCACCACTAAGAGATAGAAAAGCAGATGTAGGACCACTTGCAGAGCATTTTATTCAAAAATATGCGCAACAAAATGGTCATGCAATTCCTGTTTTATCACAAGAGTGTTTGAGCTTTTTACAAGAGTATCCGTGGCCAGGAAATGTTCGTCAGCTGGAAAATGCAATTTACCGTGCAGTGTCGTTACTAGATGATAGCGAGCTTCGCGTAGAGCATTTACAGTTACCAACTTTTACCCATGATTTAGGGTATTTAGAGTCTGATTTTGAAGGCTCACTAGATCAAGCTGTTAAACGTTTTGAAGCGACCTTACTTCGCAAACTCTACCCAGCTTATCCAAGCTCACGTCAGTTAGCTAAGCGATTGGGCCTAAGTCACACCGCGGTAGCTAATAAGTTACGTGATTACGGTATTAACCGAAAAACAGTAAAAGTGTAATTGACATAAATAAATTAAAATATGGGGACTAATTTTTAGTGCCCATATTTTTTGTTACCCCGTCAATTGCAATTGTCTCGATACCTTCTTCGTTAAAGTTCATTACAATGCTGGCGTTATTACGAGTGAAAAAATAGCTACGGCCATTAAGTTCAATAACATAATCGCCTTTTACGGGGTCGCTAAATTGCTGCTTTTTTAAAGTGACCTTATGTTCGCCAATTTGCCATTCAAACTCTTCAATAAATCCATTATTAAATTCTTGCACCCATATTTGGCTGTCATCCTTTGAAAGCGTTATAGCTACCGAGTAAGAGCTAGGGATCTGCTCCATATTGTAACTTTTAGAGCCAATAGTGAATTTTTCAGCTTTTTGCTGCCATTCAAAACCAAATTTAAATTCTTTAACTACACCAGTAGGGTAAGTAACAGAGCCTTTACCCGGTAATGAAAAATCGGCAAAAGCATTATAACTAGGCGCTAATAGAGTTAGCGCAGTAATAATTTTTAGTTTTGACTTCATGAGTTATCTTTTTATTGTAATAGTGATTTAAGATTAAAGTAGAATATTCGTCTTCGCAAGGGGCTATGCTACACTCGAATAAATTTAACTGGTAAGACCTTTTTTGTGAACTTATATATTCGACTTTTATTATTGTTTTTTAAAATTAAACGTAACAAGCAATATCAAAATTTACTTGATACGGTAGATATTGATTACAAAGCTTTACCTACTGATTGTGACATTAATTTACATTTAACAAACTCACGTTACCTCGCGATGATGGATTTATCTCGAACTTGGATGACTGAGCGCGTTGGCTTGCTTAAACAAATAATGAAGCGTCGCTGGTTTCCGATTGTTAACGCAACTGCTATTACTTATATTCGTGATATTAAGCCTATGCAGCGATATACAATAAGTACTAAGCTAGTTGGATGGGATCATAAATACTTTTATATTGAGCAAAAGTTTCACTCAGAACGAGGCTTACATGCTATTGCTTATGTACGCGGTGTATTTAAAAGTAAAAAAGGTATTATAAGTATTGAAGAAATGCTTGAAGTGGCTGGTTTTGATGGCCAAACACCTATATTGCCAAGTGAAGTTATGCACTGGAAAGAAATGCTAGAGCAGAAAAAGTTAAGTAACCTGCCCTAATCTCTACAAATGAAAAAAAAGGCCTTTCGGCCTTTTAACACACATTGTAATTGGGTAACTACGTACTACTTTATATATGCTTTAAAAGCTGTATCTAACACCGAACATAGCAACAACGGGGTCAAGCTCAACAGTTGATGTAAGTGCTTTTGCACCATTAGCATAAACAGTGGCATCGGTATCAATATCCATAATTGATACCATGGCGTGTAGACCCCAGTTTGCATCAATTTTATAGTTAGCACCTACCTGAGCCATAAAGCCAAACGAATCATCTAATTTTACTTCTACATCGTCTGTTCCTAGCGTCGCTTTAAGTGCTTGAGAAGGTTGCTCATCAAAAAATGCAGTGTAGTTTATGCCTACGCCTATAAAAGGTCTTAGCGCATAACTTGTGTCTAAAAAGTGGTATTGCGCAACTAAAGAAGGAGGAAGCTGTTTTATATCTGCAATTTTGTTGCCTGCTAAGCCGCCTGCGCCATTTACATCGTGTGAAAAAGGTGTTGCTGCTATTAGTTCTAACACCCATTGATCGTTAAATGCATAATCTACAGTGATACCTAGTTGAGTATCTGAATCACCTTTAAGGCCCAGCGTAGGTGCTTCATTAATTGCTGAGCTACTATTATCAGGGTTTACGTTAATAGCGCCAACATTTACGCTAAAGTTAGCGTGTGCAGCTGGAGAGAGTGCTAATAAAGAGGTTAATAATGCGATGCTAATTTGAGTTTTCATGTTGTTCTCCAAGAACTACTGTTTGATTGGCGCTATTATTACCGAGCAATAAAAATGAAAACTTGTTCTAGATCAAAGTTTAAAAAACATTTTAACCTTGTGGAATGCTTTATTGATTTAGATTAAATTTAGCGTCGTTCTGCTTTTGAAAAGATTGACATATTTATTTCATCAACAGTCATATGAATGTATTAAGGCTGACATCGCTTAGTAATAAACTCACGTTTTAATAAAGGCACATTAAATAATAAAGTGTGTTTAACATGTTTTTAGAAGCATTCGAAAAAAAATCAAAAACAACGGATATTCAAAAAGAAGTTGTAGAGCACTTACAAACACTAATTCGCTTTGAATCAGTAACCCCTAACCAAGCGGGTGCAATTGATTGGCTTGCAGATAAATTGGTGGATTTAGGGTTAAGTTGCGAGCAATTTACTATAAATGGTGTAACCAATTTAATTGCCTGCATAAAATTCAAAGATGGCCCATGTGTTGCTTTTTCAGGGCACATTGATGTAGTACCAGCAACAAGTAGCGGTTGGTTAAGTCCTCCTTTTGAAGGGCGAGTGCGCAATGATGCAATATACGGTAGAGGGGCGGCCGATATGAAAGGGGGTGTTGCCGCCATGCTTAGCGCCACAAAACAGTTAATTAATAGTGAATCCGCTAAAGCAGGGACACTTTACTGGCTTATCACGTCAGATGAAGAGGGAGAAGCTGAATTTGGTTCTCAAGAAATAGTTAATAAGCTTGCCAAGCAAGGTGTTGTATTAGATGGCTGTATTGTAGGGGAGCCATCAAGTGTGGCACAAGTTGGCGATACGGTTAAGAATGGCCGTCGTGGTGCGCTTTCAGCTCGGATTTTAGTTACTGGTAAGGCAGGTCATGTAGCTTATCCTCAAAACACAGTCAATGCTGCTCATATTGCTGCAAAAATAGTAAATAGCTTGAGTGATCAGATCTGGTTACTCGATGTGGCTAGCTCAAAAACCACACTGCAAGTGACTGGAATTAACATAAATAATGTGGTCGATAATTTAGTGCCAAGTCATTGTGAGATTACATTTAATGTACGTTATAGCCACGGTTACAGTAGCGCAGCAGTTAAAACGCAATTAATGAATACCCTAAACAAGTTTGCTGAGCATTTTACAATTGAGTGGGAACGCCCATGCGAGCCTTATTATACAAGCCATAATACGGGTTGGAGTTTACTTACTCATATTGAGCAGGCTATTTACAAAAACACTTCAAGTTACCCATTACTAAGTACAAATGGAGGGACATCAGATGGACGATTTTTTGCCAGCCCCCATACTCAAGTTATTGAATGTGGTGTGCGAAACAATACGATTCATCAAGCTAATGAACACGTATCTATTAGTGATTTACTTAAAATTGAAGCTATTTATACAACTTTACTAGAGCAGATATTTATAAATAATTAAATATAAATCGAGTACTTTATAAATATAAATCGAGTACTTTATAAATATAAATCGAGTACTTTATAAATATAAAGCACTCTCTTATTATTGGTTATTCTAAATAACGTTTGGCTTTGTTTTCTTTTACATTTTCAAGATCGACCAATACCAATCCATCAATACAATTATTAAAATCGGGATCAATACTAAAGCTTAAAAATTGCACGCCACCTGGTTTACAAAGTTCAGTGTATTGTTTAAATAAAGTAGGGACTTGAGCCCCCATATTAGCTAACACATGCTTTAACTCTACAAAATCTTCTTTTACGTCATTGCCGCAAAAAAGAGTATTGCACTGGGTTAGCTGTTGCTCAGTTAATTTAAATTCATTATTAGGCGTAGCTAATTCAATACCACTTTTATAGTAATGCTGATAGTAATAAACGAGCATGGCTTTTGCTTGCTCGGGTAGAGCATTTGATACACTTACAGCACCAAACAAGTACCTGTACTGTGGATAGCTTTTTATAAAAGCGCCAATGCCATACCATAAATAGTCGAGGCTCTTACGTCCCCAATATTTAGGCTGTACAAAGCTTCTACCAAGCTCAATTCCTTGTTTTAGATAGGGCGTCATAGCGTCGGTATAAGAAAATAAGCTATCGGTATACAAACCTTCGCGGCCATGTTTTTGTATTATCTGTTGTGCACAGGCTAATCGATAAGCACCTACCAGCTCTAGCTGCATTGGGTCCCACAGTACAAGGTGTTGGTAATCCATATCGTATTTATCTATATCACGACGCTTACCACTACCTTCACCGACTGCTCTAAATGCTATTTCTCTCAGGCGCCCTAACTCTCTAAAAATAGGTGAGCTACCTGCATATTGGTATAGATGAATATGCATACCGTCTTGCGTTTTACCAAGTAGTTGGCATTGCTCAATTGCTTTTTTTAGCTCCTTTCTGCACTCGGGAACAGCGATAGGTGTTTGTGTTTTTAGCGGCAGTGCTTTTTTTGTTGTAAGCCTATAAAGCTGTTTACGGATGAGGTTTACAACTTCTTTATCTTTAAGATTTTCTATTAAGTAAGATTCAGGAGGGATAGAGGCGCCAATCTCAAACTCTAAAGATTTTTGGCGCTGCTTAAACATTTCGGCCACTAATAGTAAACTTGCCAAAGGTTTATAAATCATTGATGTGCCATAAAAAAGTGGACTGTTTTTGGCTTTAATATAAATAGGTAAAATAGGGCAGTTAGCTTTTTTTGCCATACGTAAAAAGCCACTATTCCATTTGCAGTCTTTAATACCTGTTGGCCCTAATCGCGATACTTCTCCTGCCGGAAATATAAGTAATGCGCCTTCATCCTTTAAATGGTTTTGTATATTACTAAGCTCTTGTTTCTTACTCATGCCTGATAAGTTATCTACGGGGAGTAAAAGTGAGTGCATTGGAGTAACCGACATCAACATGCGGTTTGCCACTACTTTTAAATCCTGTCTTACAGTTGAAAGTACTTTAATCAGTGCTAAAGCATCTAATGAACCAATAGGGTGGTTAGCAACGATAACAAGTTTACCCTCATTAGGAATATGTTCTATCTGCTTAGGTTTATAGCGCGTATCAAAATTGAGTTCATCGAGCACTTGTTCAACAAATTCTAATCCTTGTAGGTGAGGGTAGGCATCACCAAAAGCAACAAACTCTTGTTCATGTAATAAGTAGCCTAGGCCTTTTTTTACTAAACCTTTTACTTTTGGAGAGTTCTCTAGTTGTGGTAAGTTTGCAGCAATTACTTTATCAACACTTATCATATTAACCTCATATTCCGTTTGGCCTATTCGCCATACATGTAAGATTAAAAAAAGGGTGTGACAGTTACTTTGCAGTAGTGTGACTTTTTAAAGTGCTAACTTATAAACTGTGTATTGTTAGGAGAATTTATGTCGGTATTGGTTGCTATAACTGGGCGTGACAACACAAAACTAATAACGAAGTTACAAGAGCGATTACCAAATACGCTGATAGAGCAATGGCCTGATTGTAAAAACGCACATGATGTGGATTTTGTACTTGCGTGGAAAGCGCCAGAATCTATGTGGCCACAGCTACCTAACTTAAAGGCTGTGTCGTCATTTGGTGCTGGCGTAGACAGTATCGATTTAACATTACTCGACGAAAGTGTTGAAGTAGTACGTATTGTTGACATGCAACTAGCTGAAGATATGGCGGAATATGTACTGACACATGTGTTAGCTCAAAAGTTACGTTTAAAAGAGTATTACATTAAGCAAACACAGCAAACATGGAAGCCAAAGCGGGCGCATAGTAATAAACATGTCGGCATACTTGGGTATGGTGAATTAGGTAAAGCATGCGCGCAAAAGCTTATAAATAATGGCTTTAAGGTAAGTGCCTGGGCGCAAAGTAATAAAAGCGCGGCTAATGTCGAAATTTTTTATGGCGAGGAAGGCCTCAATAGTATGCTTTCTGATGTTGACTATCTTGTATGTCTATTACCCCTTACGCAAGCAACGACAGGCATTATTAATCACTCAATGCTCGCAAAGCTACCTAAACATGCTGTTGTTATTAATGTGGCTCGCGGTGCTCATGTTGTTGAGCAAGACTTACTAAGTGCATTAAATAACGATAGCTTACGCGCAGCTACACTCGACGTATTTGATCAAGAACCTTTAGCGTCGAATCACCCTTACTGGGGAAACCCCAAAATAACGCTTACACCACATTGCGCGGCGATTTCTGATTTAAATAGTGTTCTAGAGCAAATAGCCGATAATATTGAATGCTTGAATAAGGGGTTAGTACTTAATAATCCAATAGATAGAACTAAAGGTTATTAGCTGATAGCTAATTAGTTTAAAAAACAGCTTGTTAACATTTGTAATTTTCATTAGTGTAAAAGGTATTCTCACTAATAAAAAATACAAAGAGGGTGTTATGAAATCGAGTCAAAGTGGCGTTAAATTAAGCCTAGTTATTGTTTCAATTATTATACTTGGTGTTTCAGCTTGGTTTAATCAGGCTAATGCAGAGGATACTCCTTCTAAAATACAAACCCAAAGCGAGTTAACAATAGCGGACTAGCCTACTTACTATGTATTCCTCTTTTTAGCAGTACACAAGCATTATTTTCACAGTAGTGCTTGTGTGCCCCTGAAGCTCTAATTTTCATCTTGATTGAAAGTGCTTTTTAATATTTTTAAATTCTTAACAAAAAAAAAGCCCAGCAATGCTGGGCTATTAAATATTCTAGGGAAAAGTTGTTAACTTTGGGTTACATTAAATTGCCCAAATGTATAAACTTTAAACAAGTAAAAAGTATTGATCAACACTAAACTCATATTTGAAATAACACTCGACGACATAAGATCTAAGCTAAATGATAAGAATAATAAACCACACGCACTAATGGCGGCAACGCGCAGCAGTGTTATCTGGTTAATAAAGAATGCACCTAAACCTAGTGCAAGTAGTGTAGTATTTAAAAGCCAATCTAGCTCGTTTAGCATGGTCGTTTCAATAGTTCAGTTGTTGAAAAAAGGAGCGCCATTATGTTGATCTTTTGCGCACCTTTCAACCAAGTAATTTTAAATTTTCAGATTAGTTTTTTTAATGCTAAAAGTAGCTACCGATTGCTGAAAATAAACCATTATCAGCAATTACTTGATACTTTTGGCAGCTCTGCGGTTTTTGTAAGTCACTGCATAAATAAAGGGACTCACGGCTAGAATCATAGGTGGGGTGTAGGTTTGAATCAATTAAAGTAGCCCCCTTGCCAAAGAATCCGGGCCAGTAAACACTCTCACTTACCATCCCTAATTTTTTATAGGTGAGTAAGGTAGGTTTTGGAAAAGCTAAAATTATTACAGCAACGACAGCGAGTGATATAAAAAGTCCTTTTTTTTGCGTTTTTTTTTGGCTTATATCATTCTTTGCACTGGAATTTAACTCGCCAGGTGAAGGGCGCTGAGTAGAACGCTGAGGTTTTCTTTTTTGCGCTGTTTTTTTTCTTGCCGGTGCTTTACCTAGCAACGATTGTTTATTTGGGGTTTTAGACATAAAGCAAATCTGGCCTTTTTTCCGTAGGTCTCTATAATTAAATGAGTAAATTTATATACTAAGCTAATTATTATGATAACTTAAAGTTAGCTTATAGCCTACGAGGAATAAAGATGAATACGCAGCTATCAATTTTAATTGTAGATGACGTTAGCACAGTGCGTAGTTTTTTGAGCCAAACGCTCATGCACTTAGGGATAGATAACGTAAAGGAAGCATCTACTGCCTCACAATGTATTAGTGAGTGCCAAGCTGCAAATTATAATATCATTTTTTTAGACATTGAATTGCCAGACGGTGATGGTAAAGATTTGATTGCACAAATCAATGAATTAAGCCCAGAGACAAATGTGGTTATGGTATCTGCACATTCAGGTATTGAGAATGTTAAGGATGCAATTGATAAAGGCGCTAAAGGGTTTGTAGTAAAGCCATTTACACCTAAAAAAATAGCGGCAATGCTTAAGAAGTTTTATCCAGATTTAGAAAATGTCTAATAAAGTAAGTACATTTAAAATTTAAACAAAAAAAAACCGGCAAAAGCCGGTTTTTTATATTCTATCAAAAACAAATTATAGAGCTTTAATCTTAGCTGCTATACGGCTCTTATGACGAGCTGCTTTGTTTTTGTGAATTAGACCCTTAGTTGCGTAACGGTCTAGGATAGGTGTAGCAACAGAAAAAGCTTGCTGTGCAGCTTCTTTATCGCCCGCTTCAATAGCAACAATTACTTTTTTGAAGTAAGTGCGCATCATTGAACGACGGCTTGCGTTGTGCTGACGGTTTTTTTCGCTTGTGATAGCGCGTTTTTTTGCAGACTTGATGTTAGCCAAGGTTTGCTCCTAACAATCTTAAAATAAAGCTTAAATTAAAGGCCGTGGAATATGCCTGTTTCTATCATGGATGTCAATTTAAATTTAACAATCCAAGAAAAACTGCACCATATAACGAGCATCAATTTGCCGCTTTAGCAGTTAATACCGACATTGTAACAAAGCACAGACCCCCAGCCTAGTGCTTTAAAGCGATTTATAAAAAAGACTGTGGCATAATCGCCTATCTTGAGGATTTTTGAGTAGGTTTAAGGTGTCAAAAGGTTTATTTCGCTCCGGTATGATTGTTAGTTGTATGACTATGATATCGCGTATTTTAGGGCTCGTTCGAGATGCAGTCGTTGCCAATTTATTAGGCGCAAGTGCGGCGGCTGATGTTTTTTTATTTGCTAACCGTATTCCTAATTTTTTACGTCGTTTATTTGCAGAAGGTGCCTTCGCACAAGCATTTGTACCTGTGCTGAGTGAAATTAAAGAACAGCAAGGCGACGACAAGGTCAGACTTTTTGTTGCACAAGCAGCAGGCACATTAGGAACCATTTTACTGATTGTCACTATTATAGGTGTTGTTGCTTCACCCGTTATTGCAGCATTGTTTGGCACCGGTTGGTTTATAGATTGGTGGCAGGGCGGCCCTAATGCCGAAAAGTTTGAGCTTGCAAGTTCATTACTTAAATTTACATTCCCTTATTTGTTTTTTGTAAGCTTAGTTGCACTTAGTGGTGCGGTAATGAACGTGTATAACCGTTTTGCTGTTGCTGCATTTACACCTGTTTTACTCAATGTTTCTATCATTACATGTGCAATTTTTTTACATGATAAATTTAGTGTCGGGGCTTATTCTCTCGCAATTGGCGTATTTATTGGTGGCGTTGTGCAGTTATTGTTTCAACTTCCATTTTTATACCGTGCAAAAATGTTGGCGCGTCCACGCTGGGCATGGCAAGACGAAAACGTAAAAAAAGTACGTAAACTTATGCTCCCTGCTTTGTTTGGCGTATCTATTAGCCAAATTAATTTGTTACTTGATACCATGATTGCTTCATTACTGATGACAGGCTCGATTGCGTGGCTTTATTATTCAGACCGTTTAATTGAATTTCCGCTGGGCTTATTTGGTATTGGTATTGCGACAGTTATTTTACCGGCGCTCTCTAGGTTACATAGCAGTAAAAAAAGTAGTGACTTTCAGCATACCCTCGACTGGGGGGTGCGTTTTGTTATATTTTTAGGCCTACCAGCAATGATAGGTCTAATGATCATCAGCCCGCTTATTATCACCGTATTATTCGACCATGGTGCGTTTAAAGAAGACAGTGTTGATCATGTTAAAGCAGTAAGTTTAGGCGTAGTCGCATATTCAGTAGGGCTTGTAAGCTTTATGCTGATTAAAGTACTTGCTCCTGGCTTTTATGCTCGTCAAGACACAAAAACGCCGGTGCGTATTGGTATTATTACCTTGGTACTGAATATGGTATTTAATATTATGTTGGCTCCTTTCATTGGTTATTTAGGGTTAGCACTCGCTACTTCGCTATCGGCTAGTTGTAATGCATTTTTGCTGTATAGGCAGCTTAAAAAAGAAGATGTGTATCAGTTTTCATCAATGAGTATGCGCTTTACACTTAAATGTGTTGTTGCAAGTATGGTTATGGGAGCTGTTACATGGTTTGTGAGCAGTTACTATTACTGGGCTACATGGGCTTTTACACAGCAGGTAGTCTTATTAATAGCACTCGTGGCTTTGGCAGGTATTAGTTACTTTGCAATGCTATTTTTGATGGGCGTTAGACTAAATACGATAAAAAGTGTAGCAATTACTGAATCAAACTAAAAAAAAGATTATAATCGGCAACTCTGCGGCTTTAATTAATTTTTAGTCGTAATTAATAACTCGCTAAACAAGGCATTAGGTGGCATGGAGTTAATTAGAGGTATACACAATATTCGCCCACACCACTTTGGTTGTGTGTTAACTATTGGTAATTTTGACGGTGTTCATTTAGGCCACGCAGAAGTACTAAAAGGCTTACTTAGTGATGCTAAAGCGCATAGTTTGTCTAGCACTGTAATGCTATTTGAACCCCAGCCACAAGAATTTTTTGCTAAAAACAATGCACCAGCACGGCTAACGCGCTTACGAGATAAGCTACGTTTGCTTAGTGATTTAGGTATTGAGCGAGTTATTTGCATTAGCTTTAATCAGCAATTTGCAAACATGCATGCTGAGCAATTTGTTAATGATATTTTGATTAAAAAGTTAGGTGTTAAAGCTCTCACTGTTGGCGATGATTTTAAGTTTGGAAAGCAGCGCCAAGGTAACTTTGACTTACTTGCTAGCATGGGCAAGCAAGCGGGCATGGACGTAAAAAGCACCGCGAGTTTTCGTCAATTAAATGCTAGAGTAAGCAGTACTTTAATACGAGATGCCTTAGCATCTGGCGACTTAGCAAGTGCTAAAATAATGCTTGGTCACGATTATGCTATTTCTGGGCGTGTTATACACGGCTGGAAAAGAGGACGTGAACTCGGTTTTAGAACGGCAAATATTGCCCTAAAACGCCAAGTGTGTCCTGTCAACGGGGTGTTTGCAGTGCAAGCAACGATTGCAGGAAAACAGATTTTTGGAGTTGCAAATGTAGGCAATAAGCCGACATTTAATGGAACTCGTGCATTATTAGAAGTTCACCTTTTTGATTTTGCACAGGATATTTACGGACAATTTATGCATGTGGAGTTAATAAAAAAACTTCGCAATGAAAAAAAATTCGAGACATTAACACAATTAACGGCGCAAATAGCAACCGATGTTGCTGCCGCTAAGCAGTGTTTTGGTTTAAATCAGGTAGCCGATAGAGACGGAATGTAGGATAAATGAGCGACTATAAACATACTTTGAACTTACCGGAAACACCGTTTCCAATGCGTGGCAATTTGGCACAACGTGAACCAAAAATGCTTAAAGCATGGTATGAAGACGACCTATACGGTCAAATTCGCAGCGCTAAGAAAGGTAAAAAGACCTTTATTTTGCATGACGGCCCTCCGTATGCAAATGGCGATATCCATTTAGGCCACTCAGTTAATAAAATATTAAAAGACATTATTGTTAAGTCTAAAACATTATCTGACTTTGATTCACCATTAGTCCCAGGTTGGGATTGTCATGGTTTACCAATTGAATTAATGGTTGAGAAAAAAGTAGGCAAGCCGGGCGTAAAAGTGACCGCGAGTGAGTTTCGTGAAAAATGCCGTGCATACGCTAAAAAACAAGTTGAAGGTCAAAAAGTTGATTTTAAACGTTTAGGCGTATTTGCAGATTGGGATAAGCCTTACTTAACAATGAACTTTGACTTTGAAGCGAATGCAATTCGTGTACTTGGTCGTATTATTGAAAAAGGTCATTTGCATAAAGGTGCTAAGCCTGTGCATTGGTGTACAGATTGTGGTTCTGCATTAGCAGAGGCTGAAGTTGAGTACCAAGACAAGCAATCACCAGCGATTGATGTACGTTTTACATTTGTTGATCAAGATGCTGTTGTAAGTGCATTTGATTTGGCTGATGGTCATAAAGGTGAAGGCAGTGTTGGTACTGTTATTTGGACAACAACACCGTGGACGCTTCCAGCAAACCGCGCAGTAGCTGTGCATGCCGATTTAGAATATGCATTGGTGCAGGTTGAAGATGAAGGCGTACAACAACGTCTAATTTTAGGCTCTGAGCTTGTTAAAGATGCAATGGACCGCTTTGGTTTTAATCACTTCCACGTATTAGGTTATGTAAAAGGTGCTGCACTTGAAAACTTACAAGTAGCCCATCCTTTTTATGATTTTAATGTACCCGTGATTGTTGCAGAACACGTAACGACTGACTCAGGTACCGGTGTTGTACATACAGCACCAGGGCATGGTCAAGAAGATTTCGTGGCTGGTTTAAATTACAACCTTGAAGTAGCTAACCCTGTTGGCGCTAATGGCGTTTATTTACCAGATACTGAACTTTTTGCAGGTCAGCATGTATTTAAAGCAAATGCGAGCGTAATTGAAGTATTAAAAGAGCACGGTGCATTAATGCATCATCATGCTATAACTCATAGTTACCCACATTGTTGGCGCCATAAAACACCAATTATTTTCCGTGCTACACCGCAATGGTTCGTAAGTATGGATCAGGCTAACTTGCGTGAAGATTCTTTAAAAGAAATTAAAAACACGCAGTGGTTGCCAGAGTGGGGCGAAAGCCGTATTTCGAACATGGTTGAAAGCCGCCCAGATTGGTGTATATCTCGCCAACGTACTTGGGGTGTGCCAATTGCATTGTTTGCAGATAAAGATACCGGTGCACTTCATCCAAATACTCAAGAGCTAATTGAGCAAGCTGCACAGCTAGTTGAAAAATCTGGTATTCAGGCATGGTACGATTTAGAACCAGCCACATTACTTGGTGAAGAAGATGCCAAGCAATACATGAAAGTACAAGATACGCTTGATGTATGGTTTGACTCAGGTGTTTCACATGCATGTGTTGTAGACGCACGTGAAGACCTAGTTGGTCCAGCTGATTTATACCTTGAAGGTTCTGATCAACACCGTGGTTGGTTTATGTCATCAATGATGACATCAGTGGCTATTAATGGTCATGCGCCATACCGCCAAGTATTGACTCATGGTTTTACTGTTGATGAAAACGGTCGCAAAATGTCTAAGTCGCTAGGCAATGTTATTTCTCCACAAAATGTGATGAATAAACTAGGTGCCGACATTCTTCGTTTATGGGTTGCCTCTACCGATTACACGGCAGAAATGACTGTGTCGGATGAAATATTTAAACGCTCTGCCGATCGCTACCGCCGTATTCGTAACACTAGCCGTTACTTGCTTGCTAATCTAAATGGTTTTGATCCAAAAACAGATCAAGTTGCTGTTGATGATATGGTTGAGCTTGATAAGTGGATTGTTGGTCGTGCTGCTCAGTTGCAAGACGAAATTTTAGCCGCATACGATAGCTACCAAATGCTATTAGTAACGCAAAAGCTAATGAACTTCTGTACGGGTGAGCTTGGTTCGTTCTATTTAGACGTCATTAAAGATCGTCAGTACACAGCTAAGAGTGACAGCCATGCACGTCGTTCTTGTCAAACAGCGCTTTATCATATTGCAGAAGCAATGACGCGTTGGATGGCACCTATTATGAGTTTTACCGCACAAGAAATTTGGGAAGCTTTACCGGGTGAGCGTAGTGACTACGTATTTACATCTGTTTGGTATGATGGCTTACAAGCGCCAACAAATAGCCAATTTAGTAACGATGACTGGTTAGAAATTCTAACAGTACGCGACGAAGTAAACCGCTTATTAGAAGCTGCACGTAAAGAAGAAGTCATTGGTGCAACACTTCAAGCAACGGTTAATTTATTTACAGGTAAAGAGCTTGCCGCTAAATTAAATGCGCTTGGTGATGAACTGCGTTTTGTATTATTAACATCGGCCGTAAATGTTTCTGAAGTTGATAGTCAGCCAGCTGATACACAAGCTACCGAAATTGAAGGTTTATTCATTAGTGTTGCTGCAACAGATGCTGCTAAATGTGAGCGTTGTTGGCATTACAGTGAAGATGTAGGTGTTAACCCTGCTCATCCTGAAATTTGTGGTCGTTGTGTAAGTAATGTTGACGGCGAAGGCGAAAAGCGTCAATTCGCTTAGGAGTTATTCTTAGTGAGCAAACTAGCCCAAAAAAGTGGTTTAGTGTGGCTTTGGTTGAGTCTATTACTATTAGTAATAGACTTTGCCAGTAAAACACTTGTTGTAGGTACTATGGCTTATCAAGAGTCGATAAACTTACTCCCTGTTTTTAGTATTACTTATGTGCATAACTATGGTGCTGCTTATAGCTTTTTAAGTGAAGCGGGTGGTTGGCAGCGTTGGTTTTTAAGTGCGATTGCCATTGCTATTAGTGCTTTGCTTGTGTGGTGGCTAAAACGCTTACCTGCAACAAACAAAGTACTATGCGGTGCTTATGCACTGGTACTTGCAGGCGCTATTGGTAATTTATACGATCGTATTGCGTATGGTTATGTAATCGACTTTATTCACGTATTTTATAAAGACTCACATTTTCCTGTATTTAATATTGCTGATTGCGCTATTTGTATTGGCGCAGCATTATTGTTATTTGATGCCTTTACCGGCGAGAGTCCGAAGGAGCATAAAGCATGAGCCAAGCTGTAATTGGTGAAAACTCGCAAGTTATTTTCCATTTTTCTATTAAATTAGAAGATGGCTCTGCCGCCGATTCTACCAAGGTGCACAACAAACCTGCTAAATTAACAATGGGCGATGGCAGTTTAACGGCAAACTTCGAAAAGTGTTTATTAGGTTTAACTGCAGGCGAAAGTAAAACGTTTGAATTAGAACCTGAAGATGCGTTTGGTCAGCCAAATCCAGATAATATTTACTACGTTGACCGTAGTAAATTTGGCCCAGAAACACCAGCTAAGGTAGGTGCAATTATTGCGTTTACTCAACCAGACGGTACTGAGCTTCCTGGATTAGTTCGCGAAGTGCAAGGTGAGTCGGTAACGATTGATTTTAATCACCCTTTATCTGGCCAACGTTTAACGTTTGAAGTTGATATTATTGAGGTGGAAGGTTAATGGAAATATTACTAGCTAATCCACGCGGCTTTTGCGCTGGTGTTGACCGTGCTATTAGTATTGTTGAGCGCGCCCTAGATATTTTTGAAAAGCCAATTTATGTGCGCCACGAAGTAGTACATAACCGTTATGTGGTTGATGGATTAAAAAGTCGTGGTGCGGTATTTGTTGAAGAGCTTGATCAAGTACCTGACGACAGCATTGTTATTTTTAGTGCACATGGTGTTTCGCAAGCGGTTCGCTCAGAGGCTAAACGTCGTGATTTAAAAGTATTTGATGCAACGTGTCCGCTTGTAACTAAAGTACATATGGAAGTTACACGTGCGAGTCGCAAAGGTATTGAGTGTATTTTAATTGGACACCATGGCCACCCTGAAGTAGAGGGAACAATGGGACAATATGATAACTCAGCCGGTGGCATTTATCTTGTTGAAACCGTTGATGATGTTGTTGCGCTTAATGTAAAAAATGCTGAAAATCTTTTTTATTGCAGCCAAACAACACTCTCAGTTGATGACACAGCAGATGTTATTGATGCACTGCGCAATAAGTTTCCATCAATTGACGGACCTCGTAAAGATGACATTTGTTATGCAACGCAAAATCGTCAAGACGCTGTTCGTGACTTAGCTGATAAAGTTGATGTGCTATTAGTTGTTGGCGCTAAAAATAGCTCTAACTCTAATCGCTTACGTGAACTTGCAGATAAAATGGGCACAGTTGCTTATTTAATTGATGACGCAACTGATGTACAAGAGCAGTGGGTTTCAGGCTCTAAATCAGTGGGTGTAACTGCGGGTGCATCTGCGCCAGAAGTACTTGTACAACAAGTAATAAGCCGATTAAAAGAGCTTGGTGGCACACAGGTTGTTGAGAACCCAGGTGAAGTAGAAAATATAGTATTTGCTGTTCCTGTAGAGCTACGTTAATTTAAATATATTAAACATTTAGATTAAAGGAGAGTCGTTATGAGCAAGTCACTTCAAAATGATGTTTTGCTTTTTTCGGCTCTTTTTAATGAGCGAGGCGTATTAGCCACGCTTATTGTTTCTCAAGTTATTGCTATTGTTTTAGCTTTTGCACCTAATGTAGAAGGAGATATTTGGCTACGACTTGGGATCATTAGTTTGTTTATGCATTTAATTGTTTTAGTCGGTACCTCTTCTTTATACTTCTGTAGATTTTTCTTACAAAAACGTACTCAAACTTTTCAATTAAGTCTATTTTTTGCCTTTTTTTTATTATCTACCTGTATTTTTAGTATTTTATTTTCTCATTTTGCTTTTGATATAGATGATACAAATAACCTAATTTATTTCACACTTCGCAATTGCATTATAGTGGCTTTACTGGCGGCTTTATTCGTCCAGTTTTTATTAATTCATTTTGAAAAAGAGCAGCAAACTAAAGCGCTTTCTCGTGCTGAGCTTGATGCCCTACAAGCTAGAATACGTCCTCATTTTTTATATAATAGTTTAAACACTGCTGCAGAGCTTACTCATCATGATGCCGATGCGGCAGAACAGGCTATTTTAGCATTAGCCGCCTTATCGCAGGCTGCAATGCACTCGGGGAAAAATGTATCTCTTGAAGATGAAATAACGTTGAGTAAGCAATATATCGCACTTGAAACGTGGCGTTTTGGTAATCGCTTAAGAGTTGATTGGCAAATACCTAATGAACTACCCGCATTGAGCATTCCTTGCTTAACCCTGCAGCCATTAATTGAAAATGCGGTATGCCACGGCGTTGAAACAAGTGAGCATGGTGCAGAAATAAAAGTAGAGCTACATATCACTACCGGCTATATAACCATGATTGTTTCTAACCCTATAACAATTTCTAATGCTCAAACTAGGCCTAATAACGGAATGGCGCTTGAAAATATTCGCCAGCGATTAAATATTTATTATAAAAATAAAGCGCAGCTAACAATTACTAATAAAAATGATGTGTTTAGGGTCAAGGTCGTTATCCCTAAGCTAATTGAGGGCAGTGTATGAATGTACTCATTGTTGATGATGAACCTCTTGCGAGATCTCGCTTAATCCGTTTGTTAACACACGATAAAAGTATAGTTGTACAAGGTGAGGCAAGTAATGGTAAGGAAGCTCTAGTACTTGCTAAAAAGCAAACGCCAGATTTGATTTTTTTAGATGTTGATATGCCTGGTATGAATGGTTTACAAGTTGCTAATGAGCTCAATAGTTTAAC
Organism: Pseudoalteromonas sp. S8-8; assembly: GCF_000497875.1. Taxonomy (NCBI): domain Bacteria; kingdom Pseudomonadati; phylum Pseudomonadota; class Gammaproteobacteria; order Alteromonadales; family Pseudoalteromonadaceae; genus Pseudoalteromonas; species Pseudoalteromonas sp. S8-8. The sequence continues at coordinate 43,318 of NZ_AUTR01000009.1, read as the reverse complement.
TCTACCTCCTGCTATTGTTTTTATAACTGCCCACCCTGAGCATGCCTTCGATGCTTTACAATTAAGCGCTGCAGGTTATTTAGTTAAACCTATTTCAGAGCAATCACTGCAGAAGGTGCTTAAGCAAGTTGGGCGTTTAAATAAAGTACATATTCAAAAACAACAAAATGTAAAAATCTCTTATCAGCTAGCTGGTACTCTACGTAGTGTTGATATAAATGATGTTTTGTACTTTAGTGCCGAAGAAAAGTATACCAAAATGATATTCTCAGGTGGAGAGGCTTTACTGGAGCAAAGCCTAAAGCAATTAGAGCTGCAATATCCCGCATATGTTTTACGAATTCACCGCAATACATTGGTGAATAAACAAAAAGTAATAGCCTTGCATTCAAAAGGGAATGGCAATCATATGATTGAGCTACAAGGGTGCAGTGAGTTATTGCCAGTGAGCCGCCGCGAGCTTAAATTAGTTAAAAATACGCTTTAGACTTATTTCGCAATTAAGTTGCCTCTGACTTAAATGCATTTACGCTTAATTACTACTGTTTTGTTGAATGAGCCGATTTAATTAACCGTTTATCAACAAATATAACCGCTTGTCTTAGTCCTCATTGATTCCTCAAATAAATAGCATAAACTTATAATCAGATAATTTTTATTTGGTTCTACTATGCAGTCATCTCAAACAAAAGTGCAAAGAGGCTTCACTCTAATTGAAGTGTTAATTGCATTTATTATTCTTAGTTTTGGCCTTTTAGGCGCAGTTGCCCTGCAAGCAAAAGCAAAGCAAGCAAGCTTTGATTCTATGCAGCGTGCTGCTGCAGTTGCACTTGGTAATGATATTGTGCAGCGTATCCGTGCTAACGATACCCCTCAAATAGCCGGGCTGTACACACAAACATTTGATAGTGAAACTGCTACGACAACCTCGCAGGCGTGCTTCACAAACACTTGTAGCGCAGCGCAAGTTGCGGCGTTAGATCTTGAGCAGTGGAAAAGAGCTATAAGAGCTCGAGAAAATACGGGATCTTTAGATGGTGCTACCGTATGTATTGCACCTACAGCAGTTGCTGGCTCGGGTGGTAAGGCATTTAATTTAGAAGTAATTGTTTCGTGGCAAGGTCGACAAGAGTTTAATGCAAATGATGCTACTGGCGCTATAAAGTGTGGAACGGCTGACAAAAAGCGCCGCTTAGTTGTTTTAACTAGTTACATTTACCTTAGGAGCTAACATGAAGCAAAAAGGTTTTACACTTGTAGAAATGATGATTTCATTATTTATTGGTGGATTAATACTAGGTGGCGTTATGTTCACCTATATAGGTATGAAAGTAACCACTAAAGATACGATGACTATTGGTGAACTTCAAGAATCAGGGCGCCTTGCAATTAACATAATGCAACGTGATATTGAACAAATTGGCTTTTGGGGAACTTATTATGACGATTCGTTCACTGCAGTAAATACAGATACACTAGCAAACCCTGGAACAGACTGCTTTGAAGGATTAAATAATGGGAGTTTTCCTGATTTTGCCACAGCTAGTAATTTTAGAACTATTTACGCAAAGGTTGCTGGAGAATCAAAAGAGCTTAACTGCCTAAATAATCCGATTAAAAGCACTGACATTATTCAATTAAAATTTTTACAAGGTAAGAGTTTAACAGTTAATACAGTAACTAATGAGACTCAGGCCGATGAAAACTACTTTGTAGCTGAGCAAGAGAAAGCTCAATTTTTCCGTGGAACGGTTAACGCTGCGACTCTTAATGTTAATGCAACCGTTTGGCCTTACAGCCATCATGTTTATTATCTATCAGAACAAACTTATAAAGTTAATAATAAAAATTTAACTGTACCTGCATTAATGAGAAAGCGCCTGGTTGGTGGAAGCATCAACACAGAAACTATTATGGAAGGTGTTGAGAACATGCGGTTTGTTTTTGGTCTTGATACTAACAGTGATAATCGTGTAGATACCTACCGAAGTATTCAAGATATGAAGTATACAGATTGGGAAAATCGTAAAGGTATTTTAACTGTTCAGGTTTTTTTATTAATACGCGCATTACAGCCAGACCCAGGAGTTAAAATTAAAAACCAAACTTATACATTAGGTGAGGATGAAGATAAGCGTGTATTAACATTTACCGATAATTTCAGACGCACGGTGTTTACTACTACTATTCGATTAAATAATGTTGGATCAAATTTATGGCGTATTTAAAACAATCACAAAAAAAACAGCAAGGTGTAGTTCTAATTACAGCTTTAATAATGGTTATTGCAGTGACCGGTATTGCTGTAACACTTATGAGCAGTAGTAGTATTGATATTAAAATTACCAATGCAGCACAAGAGCGCGAAGTGGCCGAAAATGAACTCATTGGTGAAGTGCAGCGCATGATCTCTGATGAGGCAAATCAAGGCGCTAATAATCAGTTCTTCCTGACTCCAGATGAAGTAACTGCAATCGCGGATGGTGATGACAAAGGTATGGTGATTGCAAATCATGCAGATATGCAAAGCAAAATGACTAACCTGAACAAGGGGGCGTTAGATTTAGAATGTCCTCGACGCTTTAATTTTACTGCAGGTATATCGTGCAATATGTTACAGGTTGCCACAACAATAGAATATGGATCTAAAAGTAAACATGAACTAACTATTGTTACAGGTATAGCACAAGAAATGGCCAGCGTAAGCAAGGGGATTTAAGATGAAATTTAAATTAAACAAAGTGTTAGCCTCTTTGCTTGGCTTAACAATAAGTATGTCGGTATTCGCTGAGGATATTGAGCTTTATGTAAATCATGATGTAGAGACAGACGAAAATCCAAGAGTGTTAATGATATTTGATACCTCTGGGAGTATGGCCTGGGATGTTGTAGATGGAGGCCAGTGTTATCGTCGATATCAAAATGGACAGTTTTATACATCAGATTGTTTTAAAAGTCAGACTTACTTTAGTTACACACAGCAATGTTACAAGTCTGTAAACGGATATGCACAAGCTGTTTGTGAAGATAGCCGCTTATTAGTAGCAAAAAACGCTGTTAGCCAACTTATTACCGATAATGATGATATTGATTTTGGTTTAATGAGATTTAGAGAAAGTTCAGGTGGCTATGTACTAGCAAGGCTTGGTGCTAACAAAAACACTTTACTTAATGAAGTTGACGATTTGCCTGCAAGTGGTGCAACTCCTTTAACTGAAACATTGTGGGAGGCGTATAGGTATATTACTGGGCAAAGCCTTTATTATGGGTATGGTATTAACAGCAGAGATAAAGCAGCCGATGCTAATGGAACTTATAAGTCACCATTTAAAAAGGAATCAGGAGATCCTCTCAGGTGCGATAACTCAATTAATATTATTTTGATGACTGATGGAGACCCTACTAACGATGATGGTCGTGATGATCAGATTAAAAGTGTACATAATAATTTATTTAATGATTCAATCCCTTTTGTGAGCGGTGATTATTCTAATAGCTATTTAGTTGCTCTATCAAAAATAATACATGGAACAAATAATACAAAAGTAGATTTATACTCTGATACAAGTGATGTGCTAGATACTGGTAGAGTTTTTACCATTGGCTTTGGCACAGGAATGAGCGAGGGCGGTATCGACTTACTAGAGAAAGCTGCATCAGTTGGTGGAGGCCAGTACTTAGAGGCGCGAACTTCAGAAGCTTTATCTGAAGCATTAAAAAATACTATTTCAAGAATTAGAGAAGTAAATGATAGTTTTTCATCGCCTTCAGTTGCGAGTAATAATGTAGATCAAACTCGTAGCCGGGATGCTGTTTATTTTGCCATGTTTTACCCTGAAACCGGTGCTCGTTGGCGTGGAAACTTAAAAAAACTGAAAGTATCAGGGAATCAAATTGTTGATTCAAAAGGATTGTCGGCACTTGATGAGAATGGCTTAATTGACGAAAATGCAGAAACATTTTGGTTGCCAAGTGGGGAGCCAGCGGATGGTAACTTAGTTGCACAAGGTGGTGTGAACCTTCATTTAACGACATTAGATTCAGATAGCCGTAATTTATACACTGACAATCAGGGAGCTATAGTAAATTTTAATACCTCAGTTGTGAGTGATATTCTCAATTTAGTCGATAACAATCCGCTAAGCTTATCGAGTAATGATATCAAATGGGCAATGGGTATAGACGTTGATGATGAAGATGGCGATGGGTCTAGCGTTGATCAGCGCAAAGATATTTTTGGTGATCCTCTGCATTCTAAACCTGTTGCAATCGATTATGGTAATGATGATATTCGAGTTTTAATAGGAACTAATGCAGGCTTTTTGCATATGTTCAAGGATTCTGATGATAGCGTAAGTGAAAGTTGGGCATTTATACCGTCTGCTTTATACAACATTATTAAACCTCTACGTGAAAATCAAGCCGATACGAAAGTATATGGTGTGGATGGTCCTATTAGTATTTATTTTGATAATAAAAACTTAAATAGTGATGGTTTAAATGACGGTATTATTGATGCGAGTGGCGACGATAAAGTGTGGGCTTTTGCGGGGATGCGTCGCGGTGGTAAAAATTACTACGGACTTGATATAACAAACCCAAACATACCAAAAAAATTATGGGACGCACCAATTGAAGGCGGAAAAGGTGATTTTAAAGAGCTTGCGCAAACATGGTCAAAGCCACAAATAGCCTATATTAAAGCATTTGGTGATAAGCCTTTATTAATTTTTGGTGCTGGATACGATACAAATAAAGATGCAGCTATTCGTAGTGAGGATGATATAGGGCGAGGTATCTATATTGTTGAAGCTGAAACCGGTAAAAGGGTGTGGGCATTAACACCGGATATTAATGGCTTTAAAGGTAAGCATAGTATTGCTGCAGATATAACCACGCTTGACTCAGATTATGATGGATATATAGACCGAATTTATGCGGCAGATACCGGTGGAGATATTTGGCGTATAGATATGCCTGGTAGTAATACTAGCGAGTTTAGCCACTTTAAATTAGCTGAGCTTGGTAGTAATAAAGCAACTGAGGACCGACGCTTTTTCTATAAACCACTCGTAGCACGCACAATTTATAGTAAAGTAAGCGAGTCAACAGTTAATGGTAGCACCGTTATAACACGCTTAGATACACCGTATGATGCCATAGTTATCGGCAGTGGTAATCGCTCAAAACCAACCGGCACCAATGAAAAAGATCAATTGTTTATGATCAGAGATGAAAATACGGTTACTAAATCGTATAAAACGAATGCACCAGATACTATTGTGCCTGCTGATTTGATGCAAATGAATTCAGACCCATTTGGCAATGCTCTAGATGACGTTGATGATTTTGTTGACTTAGAAGTGGACTTGGCTAAATTTAATGGCTGGAGATATGAGTTAGGAACGGGTGAAAAGTCGCTAGCTGCTGCCACAGTTGTTGGAGGTGTTGCCTATTTTACAAGCTTCACACCTGCATCAGATACATCGACTGAAAATCAATGTTCGCTAAGTGGTGGTGGTGGTTCTTTATACGCTTTTCACTTACATTACGGTACTAAAGTGTATGACGACCTTAAATTTACAACCAGCTATGATGTACCAGATACACCTCAGTTATACTTTGGTGAAAGCCCTTCATGTGTAGATGGTAATGGCGATGGTAAATGTGATGACGACCCAACAGTTGACGTAATACAAGAAAGTCAGTTTTATTTAATTGGGCCTGGTATTAAAGGTGAAAATGCGGAAAATCCAATGAAACCTGTAGAAATAAAAGGTCCTGGTTTAACTGTTGTTGATGGTAAAGTTGTGTTGGTTAATGACAATGCAGTAGGGTTTGGCTTTAAAACCCAACAAACATATATCTATAAACGTGAAGAAAATGACGAAGTTAATAATTAAGGAAATTAGATGAAAAAACAACACGGGTTTACCTTAATTGAGCTGATGATAGCCGTTGCTATCGTCGGCATACTCGCTTCAATTGCGCTGCCTAACTATACTGAATATGTAAAGCGTGCTTCGCGCGCTGAAGCTGCTGCAGCGTTGTTAGATGCTGCAAACAAGGAGGAGCAGTATTTTGTGGATAATAGGGAATATACAGAGACATTTACTGATTTAGGATTGCAAAGTAAAACCGAAAATGGCCATTTTGAGCTATCCATAAAGGTAGTCGATAGCAATACCTTCACTATTACAGCTAAGCCTATAGCCGGTGCTGTAAAGGGGGATAACGATTGTAAAGAGCTTACAATTACTGACACAGGCCTTAAAGGTGCAAAAGGAAGTAAAGGTAACTCTGATATTGATTATTGTTGGGGTCGATAGCCTAGATTACTTCTTCTGACACTTATCAGTTGATTTGATGCGAATTCTACCCGTTTGACTTACAGATAAAGCCAATCCTTCGAGATTGGCTTTATCGCTATTGGGGCAATATATAAAAGTCCCATTTTGAAAACCATTTAAAGAACCATCTGGACGAAATGTAATGGCGTTGCGCGGATACTCTAAAGTATCAGCATCATGAACATCCTCGAAAGTGCTTAAGAGTAACTCATCATCATCTAGAGTCGTTGATTTATCTTTGTCGATAAATAGTGACATTTGACCATCCCACTCGTCCTTTGTGCATTGACTGCCTTTTAGTGCGCAAAGCGTGACGTAAGTACCATTTTCAATTGCGTAAAGACGGCCATAATTTATATTTCGGTGTAGTAGATTCACATGGTTATCTAATCGGTTTTTAGCCAAGAAGTCTGGATAAAACCACATCGATAATTGACTGATTACACTGACAACAGCAATTGAAACCATTAATTCAAGAAGTGTCACTCCCTTGTTTTTTGATATTGATAATCTCATCCTTGAAGACCTGAGTTAATAAATGATTAACTCAGTCTAGTAAATGATACAAATATGACAAGATGAATTTGTATGTTTTTTAACCGCAAGTCTGAGCTGTATCACCGGTATAAAAAGAAGTACCAGATTGAGATACTGTTAAAGCTTTATTATTTTCACTGCCATTATTAGGACAAAATACAAAATCACCGGGGTTCGTTGTTATTCGACCACTGGTATTAAACCGTAATCTCCTATCATTACCAGTATATTTTATTTTGTCATTAAGGCTTATTTTTTCCATAACTCGTAGTAAAGAGTCTGTAGAGCTGTTGTATTGACCGCTATTATCACCATCAATGAATACAATGATAATTTTATTTCTGTCCCATCGATTACGACATTGCATTGTGTCATTTTGATTTTTTACTTCACCATGCTGCGCGGCACATATAACGACTATTTCATCTGTACTTGCTGCTTGAGAGCGTGCATAGCTAATATTTCTTTTTAACTCCAACAAAAAATTCTCAGCTCTATTTTCTTCTAACATATCGCTGCTATTCCAAATCGCAATTGATGCAATGATCCCAACGATAGCAACGGTTACCATGAGTTCTAAAAGAGTGAATCCGTTTTGTTTGTTTTTCATATTAATCTCATTTACTGCTAGTCATTTAAGTATAGCTATTTTTATACAATAAATTATACCATGATCGGTTGTTTTATCACCGTAATTCAATCGCTTTGTTTGCTATGAACATCATGATTGTCTAAAATCGAGGCAACTGGAGCTTTCAAAAGTAATTAATATGAAAAAAATAGAAGCAATTATCAAACCTTTTAAGTTAGACGATGTGCGTGAAGCGTTGTCGGATGTAGGTATAACAGGTATGACGGTAAGCGAAGTTAAAGGCTTTGGACGTCAAAAAGGTCACACTGAGTTATATCGTGGCGCAGAGTATATGGTTGATTTTTTACCTAAAGTAAAACTTGATATTGTATTGACTGATGAAGATGTAGACCGTGCAATTGAAGTTATTGTAAAAACGGCACAAACAGGAAAAATCGGTGACGGTAAAATATTTGTCACTGATGTTGAGCGTGTAATACGTATTCGTACTGCTGAGGAAGATGAAGAGGCGATTTAAGATTTTCTTCTACGCAGTAAAAAGGCGCTTACTAAGCGCCTTTTTGTTTATTTAGTTCTTTTATTTAGTCTTCGTGTTTGCTTTGCGTGCTCACTAAGCTCAGTTAAACCTAATTGGTCGTAACTTTTTTCCATCATTTCAAGCGCGGGATCTAAGTAACTGCTTTGTGAGTAGTGTTCAACAACAAACTTACCTCTATTAGCAGCAGCTAAATAAGCTTCACGCTCATAATAGTAAGTGGCTACTTTTAATTCATAACGTGCCATACGGTTTAAAAGCCATACTAAACGACGCTTAGCTTCAGGCGCGTAATCACTTTTCGGAAAGCGTTTTACTAGTGTCGATAAATCGGTAAATGCAACACGTGTACGGTTAGCATCACGGTCGGCTCTATCTACACCAAAGTACTCTTGGAACGCATTTTTATCTGCTTTAATGTTTACTAAACCACGCATGTAATACATGTAATCTAGGTCTTTATGGTTTGGATTTAAGCGAATAAAGCGGTCAATGGTTGCAAGTGCTTGTTCAGTATTACCTGATTGGTAATGTGCATACACTAAGTCCATTTGTACTTGTTTAGAGAATGGGCCAAACGGGTAGCGAGAATCTATTGCACTCAAAAGTTCAATTGCGCGAGCATATAAACCAGAATCTAGTGTTTCTTTTGCATCTTCATATAAAGCGTGTGCAGATTTATTCGGTACACGTTGAATGTCTTCTTGGTCTGGAGCAGACGAACAAGCGCCTAAACTAAGTACAGAAACTGAAAAAACAATGGCAAATGCACGTTTCCCTATTTTATTTATCATTTTATTTGTTACCTTCGATGTCTTCGGCTAGGCCAAGTCGGTAAAACCGAGTAAACTATGCGTATTATATTATGCTTTTATTAAAAGCGATTCTAACCCAGTCGAGCAAAGCTTGCACTGGTAAATTGGGTAAAGTTACTAATGTCAGAGCAAATTTCTCTTCAAGCCGACGTTCCAACCGAATTAGGTGGTAAACGTCTAGACCAAGTATTAGCACAATTGTTCCCTGATTATTCACGTTCTCGTATAAAAACGTGGATATTGGATGATAAAATCACCGTAGACGGTGAAATTTTCAACACTCCACGCGAAAAGCTACTAGGTGGTGAAGTTGTAAGTGTTGAGACAACAATTGAAGCACCACGCGAATACGAAGCACAAGATATCAAATTAAACATTGTTTATGAAGATGATGATATTTTGGTAATTAATAAACCAATGGGCCTAGTGGTTCACCCTGGTGCGGGTAATCCTAATGGAACAGTGCTAAACGCATTACTACATTACTACCCTGAAATAATTAACGTACCACGCGCGGGTATTGTGCATCGTTTAGATAAAGACACGACCGGTTTAATGGTTGTAGCTAAAACGATTCCAGCACAAACGCATTTAGTAACAGCGCTACAAAAGCGTGAAAACTTCACGCGTGAATATGAAGCACTGTGTAATGGTACTATGACCGCAGGTGGTATGGTTGAAAAAGCAATTGGCCGCCATCCGACTCAGCGTACGCATATGGCAGTACATGAACTGGGTAAACCGGCAATTACACATTACCGTGTTGCTGAAAAATTCCGTGCTCATACTCGTTTACGCCTGCGCTTAGAAACAGGTCGTACGCATCAAATTCGCGTGCACATGGCACATTTAAATCATCCACTAATTGGCGATCAATCTTATGGCGGCCGTCCGCGTCCACCTAAAGGTGCAACACCTGAGTTATTTGAGTTACTTCGTAGCTTTAGACGCCAAGCACTACATGCTGTAAAATTGAGCATTGCGCACCCAATCACCGGTGAAATGATGACATGGCAAGCACCTATCCCTGATGATATGGTTGCTATGACACATGCACTACGTGAAGATACTAAAGCTAATCCTGATATCGATAGATAATGCACTTATTGTCAGCGACATGGCAAAACCTTCATAAAGTAGGAACGTTAAGTACTACTTGTGGAGGTGGTGTTTCAAAAATCCCATTTAAAAGTTTTAATTTGGGATTCCATGTTGGTGATAATCAAAATCATGTATCAAAAAACCGCTCATTATTAACAAACCTTCTACCTAAACCTGCCGTGTGGCTAAATCAAATTCATAGCTCTAATGTTGTTATTGTTGATGAATATTTTGATTTTGATGAGTTACACGATGCTGATGCGCTTTATACTCAGTTATTAAATCAGCCTTTGGCTATAATGACCGCCGATTGCTTACCTATTTTATTAGTGAGTGATGATGAAAAAGAAATTGCAGCTATACATGGCGGCTGGCGAGGACTTGAGCAGGGAGTTATTGAAAATACATTAGAGTGCTTTAGTACCAAATATGAAAATATAAGTGCGTGGCTAGGGCCTGCAATTGGACCAAACCGATTTGAGGTTGGGGCTGAAGTGTTTGAGTTATTTCAAAAAAGGTCCCCTTCATTTATTCAAGCATTTACACTACAAACTAATGGCAAATATCTTGCTGATATTTATGGTATTGCGCGTACTCTACTTACCCAGCTAGGCGTTAAAAATATTAAAGGCGGCGACTATTGTACCGTCTCCCAAAGTGACTTATTTTTTTCTTATCGACGAGATGGACAAACTGGACGTATGGCAAGTTTGATCTGGCGCAAGTAATTAGTATCTTTAATCATTATATTTCCCCCTACACCTTGAACAAACACCTAAACATACCCATTAATTAAGCAATTAGATTATTTAATAGGTAACACCATGCGTTTAGATAGATTTACAAGTAAATTTCAATCTGCGCTTTCTGATGCGCAATCGCTAGCCCTTGGTCGCGATCATCAATTTATTGAACCCGTACATTTAATGTATTCATTGCTAAAGCAAAGTGGCTCTAGTGTACGTGCATTATTTGCACAAACGGGTGTCAGCGCTGACGAACTCAACACCAAGCTTTCACAAGAAATAGAAAAATTATTTAAAGTAGAAGGTGTAGGTGGCGACGTCCAGCTATCAAACAATATGGCATCACTTATTAATCTATGTGATAAGTACGCGCAAAAACGCAAAGACAAATATATTTCAAGTGAATTATTTGTACTGGCGGCATGCGATGATAAAGGTCCACTTGGCGATATATTTAGGTCGTTAAATATTACCTCGACTAAAATTGAAACTGCAATTAAAGCGATTCGCGGCGGTCAAAAAGTTGATGACCCAAATGCCGAAGAAACACGTCAAGCGCTTGAAAAGTTCACGATTGATCTAACTGAGCGAGCAGAGCAAGGTAAGCTTGACCCCGTTATTGGTCGCGATGACGAAATTCGCCGCACGATTCAGGTACTACAACGCCGCACTAAAAATAACCCTGTATTAATCGGTGAACCAGGTGTTGGTAAAACAGCAATTGCCGAGGGGTTAGCACAGCGTATTATTAATGGTGAAGTACCTGAAGGATTAAAAAATAAACGCGTACTATCACTTGATTTAGGGGCGTTAGTTGCGGGTGCTAAATACCGTGGCGAATTTGAAGAACGTTTAAAATCAGTATTAAACGAATTGGCTAAAGAAGAAGGCCAAGTCATTTTATTTATTGATGAAATACATACTATTGTAGGTGCAGGAAAAAGTGACGGTGCCATGGATGCAGGCAATATGTTAAAGCCAGCATTAGCACGCGGTGAATTACACTGTGTTGGCGCAACCACGCTTGATGAATACCGTAAATATATAGAAAAAGACGCAGCTCTTGAGCGTCGATTCCAAAAGGTACTTATTGAAGAGCCATCTGTTGAAGATACCATTGCAATATTACGTGGCTTAAAAGAGCGATATGAGTTACATCATTCAGTAGAAATTACTGACCCCGCGATTGTTGCTGCGGCGCAGTTATCTCATCGTTATATTAGTGACCGTCAATTACCTGATAAAGCGATTGATTTAATAGATGAAGCGGGTTCTTCAATTCGATTACAAATTGACTCCAAACCAGAATCGTTAGACAAGCTTGAACGCCGTATCATCCAGCTAAAGTTAGAAGATAATGCGCTAGCGAAAGAAAAAGACGAAGCAAGTCAAAAACGCCGAGCTGAAATGCAAGAGTTGATCACCGACCTTGATGGGCAATATCGTGAGCTAGACGAGATATGGAATGCTGAAAAAGCATCACTTCAAGGCACGCAAGTAATTAAAGCCGAGCTTGAACAAGCAAGATTAGATTTAGATGTAGCGCGAAGAGCAAGTGATTTACAGCGTATGTCAGAGCTGCAATATGGGCGAATTCCAGAACTTGAACGAAAACTTGATTTAGCCTCACAAGCCGAAATGCAAGAAATGACTCTGCTTAAAAACCAAGTAGGTGAGGATGAAATTGCTGAAATACTGTCTCGCTGGACAGGAATTCCTGTTGCAAGAATGCTACAAGGTGAGCGTGAAAAGCTGCTGCAAATGGAAGATAAGTTACACAGTAAAGTAATAGGGCAAGATGAAGCGGTTGTTGCTGTTTCTAACGCAATACGACGCTCACGTGCCGGGCTTGCAGATCCTAATCGTCCTATTGGTTCTTTCTTATTTTTAGGTCCAACTGGTGTGGGTAAAACCGAGCTGACAAAAGCACTGGCTGGTTTTATGTTTGATACCGAAGATGCCATGGTGCGTATCGACATGTCTGAGTTTATGGAAAAACATTCAGTCGCACGTCTAGTAGGGGCTCCTCCAGGTTACGTGGGTTACGAAGAGGGCGGTTATTTAACAGAAGCTGTTCGTCGTAAACCTTACTCAGTGATATTGCTTGATGAAATAGAAAAGGCGCATCCTGATGTGTTTAATATTTTACTGCAAGTATTAGATGATGGCCGATTAACTGACGGGCAGGGTAGAACCGTTGATTTTAAAAATACCGTTATTATCATGACCTCAAATCTAGGCTCAGATATTATCCAAGAGCAAGCGGGTAATAATGATTACACGACCCTTAAAGCTAAAGTAATGGAAGTATTAATTAATGAGTTTAGGCCTGAATTTATTAACCGTATAGACGAGACTGTCGTGTTCCACCCGTTAGCAAACGAGCATATAAAAGAAATAGCTGATATTCAGTTAATGAAATTACGTGAGCGTTTAACTGAGATGGGATATCTGCTTGAAATAAGCGATGCTGCTCTTGAGCGAATTGCAGAAAGTGGGTTTGATCCTGTCTACGGTGCACGTCCGCTTAAGCGTGCTATTCAACAAACGATTGAAAACCCGCTGGCACAAAAGTTACTCAATGGAGACTACTTACCAGGTTGCGTGATCGTTATTGATGCAAATGACGACTCTCTGGTATTTTCCAAGCGTTAATTGTAAATAATTAAACTCAAAAGCCGCTAAAATAGCGGCTTTTTTATGTTTGTTAAACTTTAAAAGTTAGTAATAAATCGTTCACCCTACGTGAACCTTCAACAAGTTCAGCTGCTCCTTTTGCCACATTAAAGCTTAAGCTTAAGTTGTTATCTCCAAAGTCTTTAATTTGCGAAACATTATTACTAATATCATTACTAACCATTTGTTGCTCTTCTGCAGCAGATGATATTTGTATTGCTAAATGAGATATTTCACTGATTTGGATAAAAATCCCCTCTAATTCAACTTGAGTTTTATCGGTTGTCAGCACACAATTATCGGCTTGTGCTTTAGTGCTTTGCATTACTTTAGACCAGCTAAATAAAGTATCTTGTATTTCTTTAATAGAACTGTGGATTTGTGTTGTAGCATTTTGAGTACGTGACGAAAGGGTCCTTACCTCGTCGGCTACTACAGCAAAGCCTCGACCATGCTCTCCCGCTCTAGCTGCTTCAATCGCTGCATTGAGGGCAAGTAAGTTAGTTTGATCGGCAATTCCCTCTATTTCACTCATTACTTTACCAATCTTATCTGCTTCAGAGGCTAAGCTGGTGGCTGTGGTTGCAGCCTTTTCTACTTGAAAAGCTAAATCAGATACCATTTTACTATTATCTGCAATATGGTCTTTTATTTCAGAGCAACTTTGATGGGTGTTATTCACTTTATCAGCTGTTTGAGCGGTATTTACTGATATTTCACCAATGGTAGAGCTCATTTGAGTCATCGCTGATGCAATTTGTTCTAAACGCTCACCTTGCGAAGCAATACCTTTTTCAGTAAGCGTAGATTGTTTATCTAGATCAGTTGCGATGCCATTAAAGCTTAATGTGGAGTCTTTCATACGGCCAAGAACCGTGCGCAATTTTGCGCTTAGCATTTGCTCTCTATAATCACTTACGCTATGCGGTGTATGGCCGCTGTAAATATAGCGAGAGATTGAATCGGCTTTTGCTTTTTGTTCGCGTAATATTTTAGGGGTAACAAGCAGTTCGTCATAATTTAGCCCAATAACTAAGGCGCACATCAATAGGCTAATTACAGCTAAAGAGATTGATCCCGTAACAGCAATAAAAATCAGCCAAAGTAATAGGCATATAAAAGTAATGCCTTGTCTTATTGTGGTGTGTTCTCGTAGTTTAAATGATGACTTATTGGCATTTATTTTGTTGTAAAGAGCGTGTGCACGTTGCTTAAGTTGAGAGCTTGCTTTAGTTCTTACTGATTGATAACCAACAAGTCGGCTATGCTCAAAAATAGGGGTTACAAAGGCATCTACCCAATAATAACGGCCATCTTTACAGCGGTTTTTAACCATGCCGCGCCACGAGTGCTCTTGTTTTAATGTTGCCCACATTTCTTTAAAGGCCGCTTTTGGCATATCAGGGTGACGAACAATATTATGATGCTGACCGATAAGCTCTTGTGCGCTATAACCTGCTACAGAGCAAAACTCTTGATTGACGTATGTTATTACACCCTTGAGGTCGGTAGTAGAAACAAGCTCTTGTGACTCATCAAAGTATACTTCTTCATTTTTTAAGCTTTTATCATTGTGCATTATGTTTATTATCATCCTTTATTGTTGCTGTCATTATATTGGTTACACACTACAAAGCAAAAAATAGCGTCTTTCCTTTTATGCTCATAAGACAAATAATTGTTTTTATTGATCTAGATCAAATTTAAATATCGAGTAGCTAAATTGAACTCATTTTAAATAAGTTCCGGTCTATTATTTTGGGCTTATATTTTGCGTATTTAATTTATACTTAAATACGCATTTAAAGCATTTGTATAATGCCCAGAGCAATGGCAATATTACGACTTAATATAATGATGTTGGTCATATTAAGCGCATGTATAGAGTGGGTAAATAATTATTAACTTAGAGAAATTATATTGTTCTTAGCAATTTATACCAGTTGCATTAAATAAGTGATCTATTATAGCGCTAAGAAAATAGCACAATAACAAGGCAAAAATTATGACATGTAGTTGTTCTATATGAATAATTTTTAACGCAGTGAGTGCGCTATTTAATGCGATAGAATGATCATATTTTCAATAAAATTGGTATTAATCTTGAGTCTAAGTAATTAGCCCCCATAACCTTATGATTAAGCCACGTGGCCCGAGGAAAGATTTTTTGACAACACATGATTTAGCTAACGCACTTGAAGCGTTATCAGTAAATGAGCACCAACATGCAGTTAAAGGCATTAAACGTGGCATAGAGCGAGAGTCGCTAAGAATACAAGATAATGGTGTTATATCACCTCAAGGTCACCCAAAAGGTGTGGGCAGTGCGTTAACTAACGGCCATATTACAACTGATTTTTCTGAGTCTTTACTTGAATTTATTACTCCAGTTAGTGAATCGTCAACGCAAACGCTTAAGCAATTAAAAGACCTTCAAAAGTTCACTCTAGAAAAAATGGGCGATGAACTACTTTGGCCCATTAGTATGCCGTGTTTTATTGAGCACCAAGACGATATAGTGCTAGCTCAATTTGGTAGTTCAAATACTGGTCAAATGAAAACACTATACCGTGAAGGATTAAAAAATCGCTACGGTAGTATGATGCAAGCAATTGCGGGTGTTCACTTTAATATTTCATTCCCAGATACGCTTTGGCAGTCACTTCATTCGTTACAACAAAGTAATGCAAGCCTTCAAGATTTTATTTCAGAAGGTTACTTATCCCTTATTCGTAACTTTAAACGCGAACTATGGCTAATAAGTTACATGTTTGGCGCATCGCCAGCATTGTGTAACTCATTTTTGCAAGGTCGAAAAACCGACTTACCATTTAAAAAACTAGGTAAAGGCACGCTTTACTTAGAAGTTGGTACAGCACTGCGTTTAGGTAATTTAGGTTATACAAATAGCGCTCAGTCGTCACTACGCGTAATGTATAACTCGTTAGATGAATATGTAGCGGGCCTTAAAAAAGCAATCAACACACCATCAGAAATTTATGGTGATCTTGATGACTACAAGAGTGAAAACCCTAAGCAGTTAAATAAAAATATTCTGCAGATTGAAAACGAATTTTACTCGCCAATTCGTCCTAAGCGTAATGCGAAAAGTGGCGAAACGCCAACGGATGCATTGCTTCGAGCAGGTATTGAATACGTAGAAATTCGCGCATTAGACGTTAACCCGTTTAGCGAAGTTGGTATTGATATTGAGCAAATTCACTTTTTAGATGTGTTTTTAACGTATTGTTTATTAAAAGATTCAGCTCCAATGGATTGGAAAGAACAAGCACGTAGTACTGAAAATCTCGACACAGTAGTAAACCAAGGTCGAGAAGAAGGGCTAATGCTTAACTTTAATAACACACAGCGTAGCCTTCAGTCGTGGGGCGATGAAATATTTACCCAGCTTACTGATGTCGCTAAATGGATGGATAATGCTTATGGTGTTAACTATTACTCAGATACTATAAAGCGCATGGCAACGTGGATACATAATCCAGAGCTTACTTACTCTGGACGTTACGTGTCACAATTGAAAGAGTCTGGTTTAGACAACGGCCACTTTGCACTAGCATTGGCTAGTAAATATAAGCAAAGCCACGCAGACACTGACTACAGCGAGTTTTTAAAGCCTTGGCTGGAACAACAAGTTGTAGAGTCTAACGAAGCACAAGCTGCAATTGAGCAAGCAGATACCCAGTCATTTACCGCGTTTTTAGATGCGTATTTTGACGGTAAATAACCTTGGTATTTAGCAAAATTTAAGCAAAAAAACGCAGCCTAAGTTGGCTGCGTAAATATATTCAGGGATGAATTAATGCTGTACTGCTGCATTCATTGAGTCAGACCCACACTTTTTAAAAAAGTTCTGTGAGATCTTAGAAAAATGAAAAAAAATGCAATTATCCTATCTCTCGCCATTACTTTAGCCGGTTGTGCTACAGCGCCTCCAAAGCAACCTAACGATTTATGTAAAATTTTTGAAGAAAAGCCAGATTGGTATTTCGACGCAAAAGATGCACAAGAAAAATGGGGTTCTCCCAAGCATGTACTCATGAGTATGATGTACCAAGAAAGCTCATTTAAGCATGATGCCGCTCCGCCTATGGAGTACTTCTTATGGATAATTCCTACCGGTCGCGCAAGTGATGCCTATGGTTACTCGCAAGCTAAAACACCAACATGGTCTGATTATATTCGTGAAACAGGCAACAACGGTGCTGATAGAGACGACTTTGACGATGCAATCGACTTTATGGCGTGGTTTGTTTATAAAACCCATAAAGTAAATAAAATATCTAAATGGGATGCTTACGCACAATACCTTAATTATCATGAAGGCTGGGGTGGTTATAAGCGTGGCACGTACAAAAAGAAAAAGTGGCTAATGGGTGTTGCGAACAAAGTTAAGCACAGAGCGAGCCGCTATGGCGCTCAATTAAAACACTGCGAAGAAGAGCTTGATAAAGGTTGGTTTGAACGTCTTATATTTGGCTAGATAGTTATTAATGGATATAAAAAAGGAGCCAATTGGCTCCTTTTTTATTTAGCGAGAACGCTTATTCGGCAGTATCTTCACTTGTTTTATCATATTTTCTTTTACTTCGAGTACTTCAATAGGATATCCCGCGATACGCAAACTAATATTTGCATCAGGAATATTCTCCAAGTATTCAACAATTAAACCACTCAAAGTTTTAGGTCCATCGAGCGGGAAATCCCAACCCATTTCTTTATTTAAATCGCGTACGTTAGCGCCGCCATCCACAATACATGAGCCATCAGTTTGTGTTTCTACTTCTTCGCTCGGCGTACGAGTTTGCGTAGTTGTAAAATCGCCAACAACTTCTTCTAAAATATCTTCTAGGGTCACTAGGCCTTGGATGTCGCCATACTCATCTACCACTAAGCCTATGCGTTCTTTAGATTGCTGAAACTTTAATAGCTGAGTATTTAGTGATGTTCCTTCAGGGATAAAGTAAATTTCACGTACAGCTCGTAGCAAAGATGGTTTATCAAATTGCTCTTTTGTAAGTAAACGAAGCGCATCACGTGAGTGAATAAAACCTACTGCATCATCTATATTATCGCGATACAACAACACACGAGTATGTTGTGCATGGGTAAGCTGGCGACTAATTAGTTTCCAATCGTCATTTATATCAATGGCCACAATTTCGTTTCGTGGGATCATAATATCTTCAACGGTTACTTGTTCTAAATCTAAAATTGAAGTCAGCATACTTTGATGACGAGCAGGAATAAGTGCGCCTGACTCATTGAGTACTGTTTTTAATTCTTCTTTACTCATGCTGTGTTCGTCGATTTGAGCAGCACTAATACCAAATAACCGCAGTATACCGTTTGTCATCCAGTTAATAACCACGACAAAAGGAAACATTATTTTAAGTAGCCCTTTTAAAATAATAGAGCTTGGAAAGGCAACTTTTTCAGGATAAAGAGCAGCAAGGGTTTTAGGGGTTACTTCAGCAAATATAAGCACGACTAAAGTTAACACACCTGTAGCTATTGCAATACCGAGGTCACCATAAAGACGAATACCTATAATGGTTGCAACTTGGGCTGCTGCAATATTAACAAGGTTATTACCGATTAAGATTAAACCGATGAGCCTATCTGGACGGCTAAGTAATTTACTGACTCGTTTAGCTGCACGATGATCCTCTTTAGCGAGGTGTCGCAGGCGTATACGATTGATTGACATAATTCCGGTTTCTGAACCAGAAAAATAAGCAGAAAAAAGCACCAAAAAACCTAAAATGATAAATAGGGTACTTGTCGATATGTCGTCCAACGATGGATCCTTTTCTTATAAATCAATGCGTATTAAGCTAGAGTGAGCAAGCAGAGTCAAGTTAAAACTTATTTAGTATCACTTCTTGTATGAAACGGCTGCCAAAATAAGCGAGTGTGAGGACAAATGCAGCGACCATGATTGTAATAACCACCGGTTTACCGCGCCAACCCTTTTTCATATGCCCGATAGCTACAACGGTAAAAATAGCCCACGCAACTAACGATAATATTGTTTTATGAATGAACTCTTTAGCGAACATTCCATCAAGAAATACAAACCCTGAAAGTAATGCAAATGTGAGTAATATAGTGCCTAAATTAAGAAGTTGGTAAAGCTGGCGCTCCACAACCATTAAAGGCGGAAGATGGCTATGCACAATTGCTAAATCTTTACGTTTTAAACGTTTATCAATAAAGTAAAACTGTACACCATATAAAGTGGCGATAATTAAAATACAGTAGGCTAACAAAGATAAAGAGATGTGCGTTACTAAACCCACCTCAATATTAATACTTTGCAATAAAATATGATGAGGAATAAATAAACTGGCAATGGTTAGTAAGGCACCAAAACCATAAACAACGGGCAACAATAAAGTTGCAGGGAATTTTAGCGAGACAGCCGTCACCGAGACCACAATCACCCAGCACGTCAAAAGAGCGACGTTTACGATACTTAAATCTTGACCGTCGGCTCTAAAAACAGAGTTAACTAATAGCAGCATGTGCGCCACTATAGCAACCGTGCTTAAAATAACGGTTACTTTTTGGCTAGGGCCTTGTTGATGAAACAGCCGTGAAAGCACGTGAGACGTTGCTAACACATAAAATAAACTGGCAATAATAGTTAAACTAATAATCAGCATTGTGCTTGGGCCACTTAATTTGAGACAAAATAATCCTTGTTGTTATACAGCCATTGTATTTTATAGCAAAGCAAATGCATAGACCTTAAAAAAAGAAACTCATCAAGGTGCACTTGAACACTATATTGTAAGACGCCATATACGGTATACTACTTTTAATTGAAACTTAATAAGTCAATCTAGGTTAATTGAAAAATCAAATTAATCATAAAT
Source organism: Pseudoalteromonas sp. S8-8 (assembly GCF_000497875.1). Taxonomy (NCBI): domain Bacteria; kingdom Pseudomonadati; phylum Pseudomonadota; class Gammaproteobacteria; order Alteromonadales; family Pseudoalteromonadaceae; genus Pseudoalteromonas; species Pseudoalteromonas sp. S8-8. The sequence goes on along the minus strand of NZ_AUTR01000009.1, from coordinate 23,067 downwards.
ATAAATGGATTGATATAAACGTCTTATCGGAACCGTTACATGTTTGAGAACCTCCAAGAACGATTAGGTAAAACCTTAAAAAATATCAGTGGCCGTGGCCGTCTGACGGAAGACAACATAAAAGACACACTTCGCGAAGTGCGTATGGCATTTTTAGAAGCCGATGTGGCATTGCCTGTTGTTCGCGACTTTGTAAAACAAGTTAAAGAACGCGCAGTTGGGGTTGAAGTTACAAAAAGCTTAAGCCCAGGCCAAGTATTTATAAAAATAGTGCGTGAAGAACTAGAAAAAGCAATGGGCGAGGCTAATGAAGAGCTAAGTCTAAATGCGCAACCGCCAGCCGTTGTAATGGTAGCGGGTCTACAAGGTGCGGGTAAAACCACCAGTGTAGCTAAGCTTGCTAAGTTTTTAAAAGAGCGAAAAAAGAAATCAGTACTTGTAGTAAGTGCCGATGTTTATCGCCCTGCGGCTATTAAACAGCTAGAAACGCTTGCAGCAGAAGTTGATGTTGATTTCTTCCCAAGTGATATTTCGCAAAAGCCAGTTGATATTGCAACCGCTGCAATTTCTCATGCTAAAAAGAAATTTATAGATGTAGTACTTGTTGATACTGCAGGTCGTCTACATGTTGATAGCAACATGATGGATGAAATTAAAGATCTTCACAAAGCAATCAATCCAATTGAAACCTTGTTCGTTGTTGATGCAATGACAGGTCAAGATGCGGCGAATACAGCTAAAGCATTCGACGAAGCATTACCACTTACCGGTGTTATATTAACAAAAACTGATGGTGATGCGCGTGGTGGTGCTGCTTTATCTATTCGTCACATCACTGGCAAGCCTATTAAGTTTATGGGTGTGGGTGAGCGCACTGACGCACTTGAACCTTTCCACCCAGACCGTATAGCGTCGCGTATTTTAGGCATGGGTGACGTACTTTCATTAATCGAAGAAGTCGAGATGAAAGTAGATAAAGAGCAAGCTGCTAGAGTTGCTGAAAAAGTATTTAAAGGCGCAGGTTTTACTCTTGATGATTTTGCTGACCAATTAAAGCAAATGAAAAGCATGGGTGGCATGATGTCAATGCTTGATAAGCTCCCTGGTATGTCTAACTTACCAGATGCTGTTAAAGGTCAAATGGGTGATAAAACATTTATTCAAATGGAAGCTATTATTAGCTCTATGACTAAAAAAGAGCGTGCACGCCCAGAAATCATTAAAGGTTCGCGTAAAAAACGCATAGCAGCTGGCTCTGGTACACAAGTACAAGAGATTAATAAGTTGCTTAAGCAGTTTACGCAAATGCAAAAAATGATGAAAAAAATGAAAGGTAAAGGCGGTATGACTAAAATGATGCGCGGTATGAAAGGCATGTTACCACCTGGAATGATGGGCGGCGGCGGTCCTAAATTTTAAAAAGTACCATTAAGTTACTTTTTAAAATAATAGCGAATCATATTTAAAGGAGCAAATAGCTCCTTTTTTGTTGAATAAATTATGCATGTAATACACCTTTAACTCTTATTTGTCGTTGAGATCACGGTTTAACCTACTAAACTGCCTTTTTGGTTCACTTCTTACTTGCGTTATTGCCAAAAACTCGTACAATTCCCCAGCTCCCCATTCTGGGGAGTAAATCTTATTAATGAAAACAGTCAATCTTTATAGAGGACGGTATGGTAACTATTCGTTTGCAACGTGGTGGCGCTAAAAAACGCCCTTTCTATCAAATTGTGGTTGCGGATAGCCGTTTCTCGCGTGACGGTCGCTTCATCGAGAAAGTAGGCTTTTTTAACCCAATTGCTTCAGGTCAAGAAGAAAAAATTCGTTTAGATTTACCACGTGTTGAACACTGGGTAGGTCAGGGCGCATCTCTTTCAGATCGCGTAGCTAAGTTAGTAAAAGACGCTCGTAAAGCGGCTTAATAGGCGTAAGTGTAACCATGAGTCAAGAGAACACCTCATCAATAATTGTCGTAGGAAAGCTCGGTGCCCCATATGGTATAAAGGGCTGGCTTAAGGTACATTCATTTACTGATGATCCCGTAGGGATCTTCGATTTCAGCCCGTGGTTGATAGGGCAGCAAGGTAAATGGCAGTCCTTAGAAGTGGTCGACTGGCGTCGCCACAACAAAGGCTTTATCGCTAAATTTGCGCAGGTAAACGACCGAGACGAAGCAATGGCTTATACCCATGCTGAAATCTCAATGGATGCAGCGCATTTACCAGAACTCCCGCAAGGTGAGTTCTATTGGCGAGATCTCATTGGCATGTCTGTTGTAACCGATAAAGGTTATAGCTTAGGCATTGTTGATGACCTGATGGAGACAGGATCAAATGACGTACTGGTTGTTAAAGCAAACAGTAAAGACGCATTTGGTCAAGCTGAGCGTTTGATTCCTTTTTTAACTGATTCAGTTATTAAAGAAGTTAAATACGATGCAAGAGAAATTACCGTAGACTGGGATCCTGGTTTTTAATGACGCAAACTAGTTCATTATGGGTAGGGGTGATAAGCCTTTTTCCAGACATGTTTGACGCTATTACAGACCAAGGTGTTACCGGTCGCGCAGTAAAAAATGGCTTAATTGATTTTAACTGCTGGAATCCGCGAGACTACGCTTTAGATAAGCATAGAACCGTAGATGACCGTCCTTACGGGGGCGGACCTGGTATGTTAATGATGGTTGAGCCATTAAAAAAAGCGATTGCCGAAGCTAAAAAAGCAGCTGGTGATGGTGCTAAAGTAATTTATATGTCCCCGCAAGGGCGCAAACTTGATCAGCAAGGTGCTAGCGAACTCGCTAACTCTAAAAAACTGATTTTGATTGCCGGTCGCTATGAAGGTATAGATGAGAGAATAATAGAATCATATGTTGACGAAGAATGGTCAATTGGTGATTTTATTTTGAGTGGTGGTGAACTACCTGCCATGACATTAATTGACGCAGTAGCGCGATTAGTGCCAGGTGTGTTAGGTCATAACCAGTCAGCAGAACAAGATTCGTTTTCGGATGGCTTGTTAGATTGTCCACACTATACACGACCAGAAACATTGGACGACAAACAGGTTCCTGCTGTATTACTCAGTGGTAACCACCAAGAGATAGCAAAATGGCGGCTTATGCAGTCATTAGGCAGAACTTGGTTACGACGTCCAGACTTGTTGCATAACCTAGCTCTGACTGAGGAGCAAGCGGTATTACTCGCGAAATTTCAGCAAGAGTACCAAAAAGCTTGTGGCTAGAAGACAGTTACACCTAGGAAAGTGAGAAACATAATGGCAAAAGTAAACCAAAATATTATTAAAGCGCTTGAAGATGAGCAGCTTAAAACAGACGTACCTGCATTTGGCCCTGGTGATACAGTGGTTGTACAGGTAAAAGTAAAAGAAGGTGCTAAAGAGCGTCTACAGGCCTTTGAAGGTGTTGTAATCGCTAAGCGTAATCGTGGTCTTCACTCAGCATTCACAGTTCGTAAAATCTCGAACGGTGAAGGCGTTGAGCGTGTATTCCAAACGCACAGCCCTCTTATTGATAGCGTAACAGTTAAGCGTCGCGGTGCAGTTCGCCGTGCTAAGCTTTACTATCTACGTGAGCGTTCTGGTAAATCTGCACGTATTAGAGAAAAACTTAACTAATACGCGCTGTTTATCAACGCAAAAAAACGGGTTGCATCCTTCGGGTTGCAACCCGTTTTGGTTTTAGAATATTATTTTCTCAATTCTCAATTCTCAATTCCTCATTAGTAAAATTTCCGCTTTAGCCTTTTCTCAGTTAGCTGATCCTGTTAGTATTTATCGTATTGATTAGTTTACTTTTATGTAAATTTATATTTACGTTATTTGGTTTTTTAAGGTGGGACGAACGTGGCTGACATAAGTGATTTAGCACAGCTAAGAGAAGGTATAGATGAATGCGATGCACAACTTGTTGCCTTACTTGCTAAACGTAATGGTATTACGCAAAAAATTGGTGAGATAAAACAACAAACAGGCGCACCTTTACATGCACCTGCCCGTGAAGCAGAGCTATTAGCGGCAAGACGACAAGAAGCAATAAATCAAAATGTAAGCCCAGATCTCGTTGAAGATATACTTAGACGCATGATGCGAGAAGCCTATCAAAACCAACAAGCAAAACTTGCATGCGCAGCGCCAGAGCTTTCGCCAATTGTGATTGTGGGTGGTCAAGGCGCCATGGGCCAGTTATTTGCACAGCAGTTTATTCGCTCAGGTTACGAAGTTAAAATTTTAGATAAAGATCAGCAAAACGATGCGAAAAGTATTTTAAAAGGTGCCAAGCTGGTAATGATTAGCGTACCTATTAATGCATTGGACGTTGTCGTTGCTAAGTTACCTAAACTAGATGATGACTGTTTACTAGTTGATATTACATCGGTAAAGCAATCGCCTATTAAAGCACTAAAAGCTGCGCACAGTGGCTCTGTGGTTGGTTTACATCCTATGTTTGGGCCTGATATATCACACTGGGTAAAACAAACAGTCGTTGTATGTGAAGGACGAGAGCACCAAGCGGCAAAAGGTTTGTTACAGCAGTTACAAGTATGGGGTTGTCAGCTTGTTGAGCTTGATGCTAAAAAGCATGATGAAGCAATGCAAATTATTCAGGTAATGCGCCATTTAACGACATTTGTGTACGGACAATTTTTAGCAGAACAAAGTCATACACTAGAAGAATTACGTAGCTGCTCGTCACCTATATATCAATTAGAACTGATGATGGTAGGGCGTTTATTTGCGCAGTCGCCTGAGCTTTACTCAGATATTATGCTAGCACAATTCGATGATGTAGAAACCTTACTTGCACAGTACCAAGATACCTTCGCAAGTACATTAGCAAAATTAAAAGCGGGAGATAAAGCAGCGCTTATTGATTCTTTTGCTGAGGCGAAAGTTTACTTTTCTGACTCGACAGAACACTTTTTAACGCAAAGTAGAAGCTTATTAAATAAAGCGAATGATTCAAAAGTTTTAGATTAATATTTGTTATACCGTTTGCTTAAGTATGGGGATTTAATTCGTTAAATTGCTAAAATATTTATGCAGACTGGTACTAGTTAACGAAAAAGGGCCGATATCGGCCCTTTTTTGATTTGTAAAATTGCTTATTAAGTATTAACGCTTACTGCCTGTAGTGACTCGCTTTGGTAGCATCCTAAAATACGTACATATTGGGTGTGCTCTTTAAGTTCTTCTAGCGCTTCTTTTACTTGGCTTTCAGCTAAGTTTGCTTCTAGGTCAACATAAAAAACTTCTTCCCACGGATTGCCCGGAGTAGGGCGAGATTCAAGTTTTACTAAATTAATCTTATGCTGCTTAAAAATCATTAACGCATCGGCTAGTGAGCCCGCTTGTTGTTTTGTCGACATGATCAAACTAGTTTTAGTTGGAATTTGGTTAGACACTTGTAGAGGCTTACGTGCAACAACAATAAAGCGGCTATGGTTTTCGCTTTGATTAGCTAGGTTTGATTTAATAACCTCAAGCCCGACGTTTTTCCCCGCTTGTGCAGAGCCAATTGCAGCACTGTATGGTGTGTTCAGAGCTGATTGTAGCGCGCTTGATGTTGAGTCACATGTTTCGTGTTGTAAATCACCTAAGCCCTGTAAAAAGCGGCTGCACTGCGCAAATGGTTGTGGGTGTGCAAATATTTTTGTTAGTTGACTAAGTTCAGTATCAGGGTTGGCGAGTAAGCAATGCTCTACACTGTGAGTTACTTCTCCAACAATAGACACTTGCGCGTGCTGTAATAAGTCAAACACCTCGTTAATACTGCCAGAGCTTGTGTTTTCAATGGGTAATAAACCAAAATCAGCTTGGCCGTTTTCTACTTTACCTGTTATTTCGTCAAACGATGTACAGCCAATTTCAACTAATTTACCCGGGCGGCGGCTAAAATATTTATGGCATGCTAGTTGGCTATAAGAACCCTGACCACCTAAGTAAGTTACACGGTGTGTTTCACTAAGGGCATCTGGATTCAGATTTTTTTGTAACATTGCTTGTTGGTGTAAAACAGAGTCTTCCAAAATAGTTTGAAAAACATTATTCACGTAGTAAGCATCTAAACCTAATGATTTACCATAACCAATCAGTTTCTCTAAAAGTGCGAGTTCACGTGCTTCATCGCGAATTGGTTTGTTGTTAGCAATTTTATACTCAACCACACCGTGGCTAATACGACGACGTTTAGCTAATAACACGAGTAAATCGGAGTCTATTTCATTTATATCGTGTCTTAGCGCATTTAATACATCATTTGTCATTTTGGTATCCTCATTCCAAAAGTAGGCTGTTATTACACAGCAAAAACAAAAAAGCCTCCCGGTTGGGAGGCTTTACTATTCGATTGATTTTATCTCACAAACAGGGAAGCCTCTTCTATATAAAGAAGCTAAAAAACGAAAAAAAAGTGCGAGAGATAAATATGTTCATGCAGTTAATGTATGGAGAGTTGCTACCAATGTCAATAAAGATCTAAATAAGCTTAGAGTACTATTTATTTCCCTATATTAGTTTTTATAGAAAGTTTACAAATAATTTATAAATATGAATGCGGATCTGGTATATTTCGTTAACTGGTTCAAATAATAACAATTATTAATAATTAAGGTTGACCCGTGGTTTACAGACGCCCTCCATCGCGTTTTGGATTGAATTCTTTAAGTGTAAAACTATCGCTACTCATATCCGCTATTTGCTTAATAGCTGGGGTATGTGCGGCTGCCTTAATGCTTAAATCTGAAGAGAAACAACTCGTTTTTGAAGAACACGAAGTTTTAAAAAGCTCGACAGATTTATTAGTGAAGCAATTTAATGAGCGCATTAAAACAAAAGTAAATATTGCTCAGCAAGCTAATAACGTAGTAACACAACAACTTTTTCAACCCAATTCACCAATTAATTTAAGCAATAAATCACAGTTACAATTTAATAGTGACGGTACGATTCGAAGTGCCTCGGCTGATGGTTTATCAGCAGCATTTTTACCACAGCAAAATTACTCTCCTTTTTATAAACGCCTATTTAATGATTCTGAGATGCTGTGGCGTATAATTTCTCCTACACTGGTACACGACTTTTTTAACTTTTATCTAATAACAGATGATGATTTTATTCGTGTTTCTCCTCCAAATTGGGCATTAAACGCACCTGCCGACTTTAGAGCAACGAATGGCTCAACTTATAAATCGATTAAAAGTACGCTTGAAACAGTAAGAGAGCCTGCATGGTCAAAAGTCTATTACGATACAGTATGGCGCAAATGGGTTATTAGCTTACTAGTGCCTGTTTATGTCGATAATGAGTTTTTAGGTGTGACGGGGAGCGATATTTCCCTCAACAAACTTATTTCGTTTTTACCTGTTGGTGATAAAGAAAAACACCTACTTGTGTTTGATAGTAAAGGGCAATTGTTAGCACACCCAGATTTAAATCCGACCTTACTAGCTGACTATGGTAGCGATAATAAAGCACTTGCTACTAACGAATTTGTAAACCCAGCGCTGCAGTCGATTATTGACGATGTAATTGCGGTGAAGTTACCTGAATACGCAAATTCGTTTGAAAAAAATGACGAAGCTCATATTATCAATATTCGTAAGATTGATGACTTAGATTGGTACATAGGGGTATATAAAAAGCGTTCATCGACGTTATCTGCATTACAAGATTTAAAACTGAAGTTTTTTGGTCTCTTTATTTTATACGCAATATTAGTTGCCTTATTGCTGCATCAAGCGCTTTATCAACTAGTCCTTCGCCGTTTACATACTTTGGTTTATGCAGTTACAAGTTTTGGCAAAGGTCAATTAACTACAGAATTCCCACCAGAAAACAAAGATGAAATTGGCACGCTTAATGGCTCATTTAGAGACATGACGGTAGAAATTCGCAAACTTATCGATGGCTTAAACCAGAGAATTACAGAAAAAGAAATTGCTGAAAAAGCAGCTAACCGTTTATCTAAAGCGGTAGCATTCTCGGGCACTGGGGTTGTGATCACCGATGAGAAATTTGTAATTGAATACGTAAATCCAAAAATGCTCGAAATGACAGGCTACCCAGAAAGTCATTTTAATAGAGCACCATTACTTAATATTATTGCCTCAGAAATGTCTATTTTAGTTGAAGATATAGACATAGATCTACGCAGCCGTAATTACTGGCGCGGTGATACATTAATTCAAGGCTTGAATAAAGAGCCAATTTGGGTATCTTTAAGTGTTTCGCCAATTCGTGAAGAGGGCGGTGAAATAACCAGCTATGTAGCATCTGCACAAGACATTTCGTTTGTCAAAGAAAGCCAGCGTAAAATGGAGCAGCTTGCTTACTTTGACACCCTTACTGGTCTTGCCAACAGAACGTTTTTTAGAATGCAATTACGTAAATCAATGGCATTAGCAGAACGCGGGCATTATGCATTTGCTTTGTTTTACTTTGATTTAGACGAATTTAAACGTATTAACGATACATTAGGCCACGATGCCGGCGATCAATTATTAATTGAAGTGGCAAACAGACTTAAAAAACGTTTACGAGCCGAGGACACCATAGCGCGCTTAGGTGGTGATGAATTTGCAGTGTTGCTCAGTGGTATAGAAAGCCAAGCTCACGCGACTGATGTTGCCAATACAATTCAAAAAACACTGAATGTGCCTATAAAACTAGGTAGTAATGAAGTTATTGTGAGCGCTAGTATTGGTATTACAATGGCTCCGTACGATAGCCTAGAAGAAGATCAGTTATTAAAACATGCTGACTTAGCAATGTATGAAGCAAAAGCAAAAGGGCGTAATACATTCCATTTTTATAGCCAAGAATTGAACGCAGCCGCTAATGAGCGTTTATTTATTGAAAATGAGCTACGTATAGGTCTAAAAGAAAAACAGTTTGTAGTTTACTACCAACCTCAAGTTGATAGTCGCACTCATCAGGTCATTGGCTATGAAGCGTTATTAAGATGGTTCCACCCAACCGAAGGCGCAATCCCTCCAGATAAATTTATTCCTATTGCAGAAGCGACAGGCCTTATAGTTGAATTAGGCGAATGGGTGCTTCAAGAGTCTTGTGATTTTGCTGTAAGATTAACAAAGCAAGGTCTAGAAAATAATATATCGATAAACTTATCGGCTCGCCAGTTCAAAGACTCAAGCTTAGTCTCAACACTGAGTAAAATGATAATTAGGACGGGTGTTTCGGCTAAGCGCCTTCATTTAGAGCTTACCGAAAGTATGCTAATGGGAAATGTAGAAGCTGCAATTACACAACTCCACGAGCTTAAAGCCTTAGGTATATCTATTTCTATTGATGATTTTGGTACTGGCTATTCGTCACTCAGTTACTTAAAACGATTCCCGGTTGATATATTGAAAATTGATCGTTCATTTGTAAAAGATATTCCTGAGGATACAAATGATATGGAGATCACTGCAGCTATTATTGCCATGGCGCAAAAGTTAAAGCTAGACGTGGTCGCAGAAGGGGTTGAGACAATAGAGCAGATGCAGTTTTTACAAAATAATAACTGCTTCATTGTACAAGGCTATTATTTTAGTAAACCAATTGCTGAACACGAACTGCCAAAATTGTATGAAAGGTTAAATGAACTCTCGAATAGCGAAGTAAGTAGTTAATAAAATTGCGGGTTAACCACCCGCAATTTTAACTTTAAATTTTAACGCTTCTAAAATGGCTTTTAGTTTATCGCGGTCATCACCTTGCACTTCAATAATGCCTTCTTTTACTGCGCCGCCTTGGCCCATTTTGCTTTTTATAGTTTTAGCTAACTTTTTTAAATCATGATCTTTTGGATCAATGCCTACAACTAACATTACGCCTTTGCCTTTACGTCCTTTTGTTTGACGCTCAATGCGAATAAAACCATCTTTAAAAAGCTTAGCTTCTAACTCTTTTTCTGGTTTTGGCTGGTCAATGCGACCCGTACTTGTTGAATATACTAAGTGACTATCACTCATACCTTACCTTTATGGATAAAAATTAATTAAATATTGGCGTAAATGATAGCAAATTTGAAGTTGTGTGTTTTTCTTTTTGCTAAATACTTTTAACAGGTTATATTTAGTTCAAAGGAAATATTATTGGAGTTTAATATGAGTTTAACTAAGAATGAATCAGTCGATGGCACTACATTAACAATACAAATCAAAGGTAAATTTGACTTTAATTTAGTGCAATCTTTTCGCCAAGCTTATGCCCAAATGAGCGAAAAAACAGTAAAGGTTATTATTGATTTAAGAGAGACTGACTACATGGATAGCTCAGCACTTGGCATGTTACTTAACATGAAAAAAACCATTGATAGCCAAGTGAAAACTATTGAAATAAGCAATTGCCAACCTCAGCTTAGAAAAATTCTACAAATTTCACGTTTTGATAAAAAGTTTGATATTAGCTAATGATACATGTGTTAATTGTAGATGATCAGGCGCTCAATCGCATTTTACTAAGTAAAATGCTTGAGCAAGAGGGTTATAAAATATCAGTGGCTTATAACGGGCTAGATGCGCTTAATGTACTTAAAGGAGAGCAAATAGACGTTGTTTTACTCGATGTTTTAATGCCTGTAATGGATGGTTTTGAAGCCGCTGAAAAAATAAAGCAGCAATATAGTGAAGTTTACTTACCAATTATTTTTATAACCTCCTTAGACGATCAAGCAAGTTTTGAGCACTGCCTCGAGGTAGGCGGTGATGACTTTATTCATAAACCATTTGAAAAAGTTATTTTGCATGCAAAAATTAAAGCACATATTCGCACCAGAGAGCTGAGTAAAAAAGCAAACCAGCAAAAAAAATTGCTTGAATATCATCACAATCAAATTGAACGTGAACACGAAATAATTGAGCATATTTTTAATAACTCATTAGAAAACCAAGGTAAGTTTAAAGAGTATTTAGATTTTAATTTATCACCTGCCTCTATGTTTAATGGCGATATGTTTTTAGTAGCGCAAAGTCCAATCGGTAATTTGTATTGCATGCTGGGAGATTTTACGGGGCACGGCCTAGCTGCAGCTATTGGTGCATTACCAACTTCTCGTGTGTTTTATACTATGGTACAAAAAGGCATGGCGGTTAACGATATTGCCAGCGAGCTAAATACACTACTGTACAACCTCCTACCTGGGCATATGTTTTGTGCTGCAACCATTATAGAGCTTAGTGCATCAGGTAAAAGTGTTTCTGCATGGATGGGCGGCCTGCCAGATGCGTACCTAATAGATAAAGACGGTAATGTAAAACAAACATTAGAATCGCAGCATATGGCGCTGGGGATTTTAGATGAACAAGAATTTGAATATGAAGTTATCCATTTTGAAACAAATAGTAATACACGCCTAGTATTAGCAACCGACGGTATTATAGAAACGGCAAACAAAGAGGATATATTTTTTGGGGAAGAGCGATTTTTACAAACCTTAAAAAATAAATCGATGATTAGTAGTGAAGACATAGTTGCTAATGTTACTAAGTTTGCTGATGGTACGAAACAGCAAGACGATTTAAGCATTGTTTTACTAAACTGCTTGCCTTTAATTCCTGTGGAACAAGAGCGAGAAGCATTTTCTACTTTAGCTTTTAATTTGTCTTTGAGCTTAAACTCAGAGCAAATAAAAAAAACAGACCCCGTTTACGACGTCGTTAATATTTTAAGCAGTGTGGAGGGGTTAAATACCCATCGCTCTAATATATTTTTACTGTTGTCTGAGGCTTACAACAATGCGCTTGATCATGGTGTATTAGGACTTAACTCAGAAATTAAAAAACAAGAGGACGGCTTTTTTCGATATTACGAGTTGAGAGAGGCTGCCCTTGCTAAACTTACAGATGCCATGATTATTATTGATATGCGCTATTGCCCCGACACGCTCAGTTTATATTTTATTATTTGTGATTCAGGTCGAGGGTTTAGTAGTAAGCACGATGAGTTGGCAAAGGCTAATAACGAATTTGGCAGAGGGGTGTCTTTATTAGAAGAAATAGCCGAAAAAGTCACTTATAACGCCAGTGGTAACCAAGTTGAAATGTGCTACAAGTTGAGCTAGCTCTGTAAAAATATCCATGCTATTATTCTCGAAACTTTAGATGTATGGATGGCCAAATGATTTCTTCTTACTTAAAACAAGCACAACTTAGTGCTAATCCAGCTTTGATTTCAACAGAGCTTGAAAAGCTTGATCTACATTTAGCAAACACTGCTTTGCCTGATGTGTGTTGGGAGTATCAAATACCTGAGCTTGGCGAGGGCGGTGCATGTAGTTTATTTGGTTACTTACAAGATGAGCCATTCAAATTAACTGACTATATTAAAAATGATGAGCAAACACAGTTTAAGCTGGCTACTTTACAAAGTATTGTAAGCTACATTGAGCAGCAAACAGGCGTTGATTGGTATGGTATTTATCAATCAACTAATACCCCCGAAGGTAATCAACTATTAAAATTGGCTTATCATGGTGCGCCTAGTCGTCCGTTGTTTCCTTTAACGCAAGCATTTGCGGCTGGCAGTAACAACGTACAGGTTGCGCTATCTCACAAGGGCCGCATTATTAATAACGTTGAGGCGTATTTATCACAAGGTGGTGAATACTACACATGCGATCCTAAAGTTAAATCAGAAACCTGCCTACCTTTATTTAATGCACAAAATGAATGCGTTGGTATTGTAGATGCAGAAGCCTTTAAAAATGATTTTTTTGATGAAAAGACGCTTGCCGTTTTAATTGCATGTTGTATTAAAATTCCTCACTTTGTAGTGTAAATAACGCTAGTCAATATGATGTGCTTTTATGTTAAGCTTAGCTTAACAGCTAACCCCTAAATAACGATAAGAGATAGCCAATGTTCTCAGTATTAAAACCATTACCAACAGATCCTATTCTTGGCCTTATGGCGGCCTATAAACAAGATACAAACCCTAATAAAATTGATTTAGGTGTAGGTGTCTACAAAGATGAGCAAGGCAATACACCGGTTCTTAAAGCGGTTAAAAAAGCTGAAGCGTTTCGTCTTGAAAACGAAATGAGCAAATCTTACATTGGTTTAGCGGGTAATTTAGATTACTGCCAAAAAATGGAGCAGTTACTATTAGGTGAGCATCAAGTATTACTAGCTAACCGCGTACGTACTGCGCAAGCTCCTGGTGGTACGGGTGCACTTCGTGTTGCAGCTGAATTTATTAAGCGTTGTAATACAGACGCAACTGTTTGGGTAACTAACCCAACATGGGCTAACCATATTAGCTTGTTTGAAGCTGCAGGCTTAACAGTAAAAGAATACCCATATTACGATTACGAAAATAAAGATTTATTGTTTGATGAAATGATCAACACACTTAAACAAGTGCCTAAAGGTGATGTGGTTTTACTGCATGCATGTTGTCACAACCCAAGCGGTATGGATTTAAACGAAACACAGTGGAACACGGTTGCCGAACTGGCAAAAGAAGTTGGCTTTACACCACTTGTTGATATTGCGTACCAAGGCTTTGGTGCTTCACTTGAAGAAGATGCACGTGGCTTACGTATTTTAGCTGATGCAGTAGAAGAGCTAATTATTTGTTCTTCATGTTCTAAAAACTTTGGCTTATACCGCGAGCGTATTGGTGCATGTTCACTAATTGCAAAAGACAGCGCAACAGCAGATATTTCAAACTCTGTAATGCTAAGCGTTGTACGTAGTATTTACTCAATGCCGCCAGCGCATGGTGCTGACATTGTTAATACTATTTTAAGCAGTACAGAGCTTACACAATTGTGGCACTCTGAGCTTGATGAAATGCGTAGTCGTATAAATGGCTTACGTAGCTTAATTAAAGAAAGCTTAGCAACTAAAGATATTGCTCAAGACTTCTCATTTATTGAACGCCAAAACGGTATGTTTTCTTTCTTAGGTATTAATAAAGAGCAAATTGCTCGCCTACAAAAAGAATACGGCATTTACATAGTTGGCTCTAGCCGCGTAAATGTTGCAGGTGTTAGTCATTCAAATATTGAATACTTTTCAAATGCTGTAGCTGACGTTTGTAAATAAACGCAGTTAATATAAAAAACCGCACATCATTACTAATGATGTGCGGTTTTTTATTATCTAAATTTAAACAAACAGCAGCAATCTTTAACCGATAGCAGGAATAAGCCCCGCCATTTGCATAAACTGCGCAGCAATAATAGTTATGCCACATATAGCTGCTATACCAAGCCCAACATTCCCACTTTTAACTTGGTAGCCTGTTTTATTTGATGTTGTACGCTGTTTATAAACCATTGCTACAGGCAAAAATATTGCCAGTACAACAAGTGCTATTGCAGCGTACCCTAAGGCCATAATAAAGCCTTGAGGATAAAACAATGCAAAGCCAAGTGGCGGAATAAACGTAATTAAGGCCGTTTTAATTCGGTCTGTTTTATTGTCACCCTTTTTAAATGCATCAGCAAAAAAATCAAATAACCCTAAACTCACCCCTAAAAATGATGTCGCAAGTGCTAAATCAGCAAATAACTTAACGGCCGTTGCCACACTTGGGTTATGCGCAATACTTGCCACGCTAGATACAAACCCATTAAGACCTTGGCTGTTGAGTAAATCAGCTTGGCTCATAATACCTTGGCTAAGTAGTTGCCAAAAAATATAAATGACTAAAGGTAGGGCGGCTCCAGCAATCATTACTTTGCGCAGTACTTTTATTTCAACACCAACATATTTAACAATAGAGGGGATAGATCCATGAAAGCCAAACGAAGTAAATATAACCGGTATAGCTGAAAGGATTAACCCTTGCTCCACAGGCATCTCTAATAAATGCTTACCTTGCACATAAGGGGTAAGCATGTAAAACAAGCTAGCTAATACAATAATTTTTATTGTAAATAACACTCTGTTTAGTTTATCTACCTTGCTAGTGCCTAGCGTTACCACACTTGCAATAATAACAGCGAGGATTACAGAGCCAAACTGTGGGGCTATATTTACATCAAAGCCTATATTTATACGCGCTTGGAGTTGTGCACCACCACCTGCAATATAAGCAGCGCATAAAGCGTAAAATAAAAAAACCATCGAAAAATTCGCAATATATTGTCCGCGTTTTCCAAGCCATAATTTAGCCAATGTATTTAATGTAGCATCGCGTGGTGCATATTGGTGTAGCTCTAACATGAGTAGTGCGGTGTAGGTCATTAGTAACCAGCTAGCAATTATTAATGCAAGTGCAGTACTAAACCCAAGCCCGGCAGATGCAATTGGCAATGCCAACATACCCGCACCAATAGTGGTGCCTGCAACAATTAACATGCTTCCAGTTGTTTTATTTTTAAGCACTTAATTACCTTAATTATTATTAATATTGATGCACCATATAACTAGTTGCTCAAATCTCAAATAGTTTTGTAATAAAAGAGCAGTATTAAAATGTAACTTACAATTTACAACTGTATTTATTAAGGACTTTGGTGTTTAAAAAGTACTAAAACACGGTAGTGAGCGTATAATTTATTCTTTGTTTTATTGATTCATATAAAGCGTAGGGATGGCACGTGCAAGTTAAAGTATCGTATTTTTTCATGGTTCTTATATGGTCTACTACACCACTGGGTATCGTGTGGAGTAGTGAAACTGTATCGCCAACACTTGCAGTGTTAATGCGAATGCTGGTGGGGCTATTGTTAGGCGGCTTAATTGTTGCCATTACAAATATTAGAGTGCCTTGGAGCAAAAATGCATGCTTACTTTATTTTTATTCGAGTATAGGTATTTTTGGCGGTATGTTGCTGAGCTATATGGCAGCTAAAACAGTCCCTTCTGGTATTATTTCGCTTATGTTTGGCCTTGCACCTATTTTGTCGGGGTTGCTTGCTCAGCAATTATTAAATGAACCTAAATTTAGCCCGATTAAATTAGTTGCGTTAGCGTGCGCCTTAATTGGCTTATATTTTGTTAGTTATAACCAAGTACAAAACTCGCAAACTCAAGGGCTCGGGTTACTTTATGTGTTTATGGCTGTCTGCTTTTTTAGTTTAAGTGGTGTGATGATCAAGCGTGTGCAGATTGCGATTCACCCTATGGCAACAACATTTGGTGCCTTAGTTTTTGTAACCCCACTCTTTTTTATTGCTTGGTGGTTATTAGATGGTGAGTTGCATATACAAAACTGGAGTGCAAAATCATTGTGGGCTATTGGTTATCTAGGAATATTTGGATCTTTAGTAGGGGCTTTGGCGTATTTTCATGTGCTGCAAAACCTAAATGCAAGCACGGTATCACTTACTACACTTATAACTCCTAGCTTTGCGTTAGCCTTGGGAGCTTGGCTAAATAATGAGTCATTAAGCCAAGAACTAATAATTGGTGCGGTTATTATTTTAATTAGTCTAGGTTTTTTCCAATTTGGTGATAAGTTTTTAAAGCGAAAGAAAGTAAACACAAATTAGCTTTACTACATTTTTTCTATTTGAATAATTAAACGACGGTTTTTGTCTCGGCTTAAAATGTTATCGTTATTATCAACAAAGCGTTTTTCGCCCAAACCGGTTGTTTGTACTTTTGTTTCATCAACACCCAAGCTCACCATATAATCTTTTATAGTTTTGGCGCGCTTGCGCGATAAATCTAAGTTATTCCAGCGTCCGCCATAACTATCTGTGTATGAGTCAATACTAATGGACTCTATGCTTGCATCATTTTTTAAATACTCAGCAATCTTATCAAGACGTTGTTGCGAGGATTTAGTTAATTTACTGCTGTTAGATTGATAGTTCATTACAGTAAACGAAATATCTTCAAAGCTGTAAGGGAGTAGCTCATCACGGCATTGTAAAAAAGCCCAGTAAGCTTGTTTAAAGTTTACGCTCGATATACCAACGGCAATTTTATCGGCACTGTTTTGCCAGTCTTGATAATAAAAAGTAGGGTAGTAGCCTTTTTCAAGCTCGGTAAGCATTTCCCATGCGGTTTTATTGCCTAGCTCGCCATCAAACTTTTTAAGTAATTTCATATTTGCAATATCGCGAGCGGGCAACCCTGCACGCCATGTAGGTGGCACTGCTTTTAAACCTGCAATTGCGTAGTTATCTGGGCGTACAACCATATCTAAATTAAATGTTAAGTTTTTATTTTTACTTGCTGAAGCTTTAAATATAGCTTCACCGTAATAAGGAACCTCATGATTTAACTGGCATTGTAAGCGCGTTGTTTTAACGACTTCCCAGTTGGAGTTGTCTTGGGTTGCTGTGTATTGGCGCATAGCAGCTTGCGAGTGAGTACTGCAAAGCACCGCACTTATACTAAGGCTAATAAATAACAACTTATACTTCATGGTGCTCTCCAGCTATCCGGGAATGCCAATAATTTGGCAAATTAACGACTGCAATGATTAGTTTGTTCTCTGTATAACTAACTTATAAGTTAAAGCAAGTTATGTGCCTACAATTTTAAAGCAATAAATACTTAAATACCCTAGCCTAGGGGGCATCAATTTTGACATAATAGTCAGCTTACACGTATAAACAAAGAAGACTATGGCAAATACTGAGCAAACACCTTTCGCAAAACGCTTTCGTGGATTTTTTCCTGTTGTTATTGATGTTGAAACTGCAGGTTTTAACAAAGAAACAGATGCCTTGTTAGAAATAGCAGCCTCTGTTTTAAAAATGGATGACGAAGGACTGCTCAGCATAGATCATACTGTTCATTTTCATGTTCAGCCATTCGAAGGCGCTAATATAGAACAAGCAGCCATCGACTTTAACGGTATAGACCCGTTTTCACCATTACGTGGCGCAGTACCTGAAGATGAAGTAATTAAAGAAATATGTAAAGTAGTACGCAAAGCGCAAAAGGCTGCTGGGTGCCAACGCTCAGTTATTGTGGCGCATAATGCCGCATTCGATCATGGCTTTTTAAATGCAGCAATAGAGCGTAATAACATTAAGCGTACGCCATTTCACCCGTTCGTAAGCTTTGATACAACATCTTTAGCGGGTTTAGCGTTAGGGCAAACTGTATTAGCAAAAGCATGTAGAGCGGCTGGTATCGAGTTTGATAACAGCCAAGCGCACTCAGCACTTTACGACACAGAACGTACAGCTGAGCTTTATTGTTTAATAGTAAACCGCTGGCAGCAATTAGGTGGTTGGCCATTAGCGCCAACCGACGACGCTGATGCTGAAGTTGAAACTGAAAATGACGAAGAAACTAAAACGTCTGAGTAATTTTACCCTCAGTTAGCTTAACTAGGTGGGGCGGGTAAATACGCGAAAATTGTTTAGAATCTTTCGCTATTTTAAGCTCCACACCAGGGTGCATTAATTCATTTACTTTTAAACGGCTACTGGCAAGTAATTGCACTATTTTTTGCTTAATAAGTAGTTTTTGACGATGAATATGCGCAGAGCGTATTTTTATATGCTTTTCATTTTCAGTTATCTTATTCATGAATTGCTGACGCTGAGCAGCCCCCGCAATTTTACTCGCTTTTTCGCGAGCTTGTTGTAAAGCGGTTACTTTAGTCGCAAGTACTTTTTCAAAATCGGTGATTTGTATTTGCTTTTGGCGAAGCTCAAACCAGAGTTGCGCTAAAAACACGCGCGTTTTAGTACCGGCTGGCGCGCCTAGCTCACCTGTTTCAATGCGCATAGCATCTAAAATATTACCGCCAATAATTTTACCTCGCGGGTCATTTGCTTTACCTACACGTATTAATCGCCTAGCACTTAAATCACAATGCAGAGCTTGGCGTTCAATAAATAAATCTTGTTCGGATTTAATGTTGCAGTACTGGGCATAACCAATCGAAATAGTTCGCTGAGCGGTTATACAGCACGTAAATGCTTCCTCGCCTTCACGTTTTCGGCCAATTGCGCCAAGCATTATGGTTACCGCACTTTTACTTTCAACAGTTCCTGATTCTACAAAACCAAGTACCGTAATATCACCGTTGGCTTTTACACGCATGCCGTCTTTAATATCACCAGTAATAATTACGCTACCATCAAAATCAACATGGCCTGTACTTACATCTACGTTATCAAAGCATAAAACGTCATCTACACGCATACCACGGGGTAGGGCAACGGGCACACCTTTGCAGTCGGCAATAAGCATATTAGGATTATTAGGATCTACTTTTGTACCTTCGAAAGGCTGGAGTTGGTGATCTTTACCTGGTTTTGCACTAATTGAATCGCCAAATACCGTATAGCCTTCTTCTCCAGGGGTAGCTGCAATACGCTGCATTAAGGGAGTGCCAGGTTTTACGGTGATAATAGCGCCAAGGTTTTTCATATCAACCTTACCGCCTTCTTTAGCTTGTGGGCTAAGTACTCGGTCTTGAGCTGTTGAGCATAAACGCACAAATTTGGCATCGCTGCCTTCTTTTGGATTGCGCCCATGTGCAATTATGGCACTGTAAGAGCTTCCTGCTGGTTGCTCAAACTGCTGGCCTAAAAAGGTATCAAGCGCACGAGGGCTTATTCCTTTTTTAACACCTGCATCAGCAAGTGCTTTTTGCGCGCCTTCCATAGACAAAAGTGCGCCACCTTTAGCGGTAGTTAATGTTGCTTCTGCGACCATGTTTTTTTCATCAATATTAATGACAAGCGACGCATCTACAGCTCTAGCAACGACAAGCGATATTGCCTGATAATTTTTAGTTGGCGCAAAAAGCTTTCCAATATTGGCAATGACAGCTTCGTACTCACTAAACTCAGATTGCTCTAGCATTTGCGTTAACTGAGTACTTGTAACAGGAAAACCACTATCAATAGGGTGACTTTCTAAAGAGACAAACCCCGTACTTTTATCAAATGAAAAAACCGACATTTATTAATTCCCTACTCTATGCCTGTTATTATTTTTATTTTTTACAACTAAAGGTTTAGAAATAGCAAAAACCTTAACTCCTCATTTGAACACAGGTTAAACACATTGTTAAGTAAATGTTTATATAGGCTTGCATAAACTAAATTTTGGTTACTTAATACGCGATTGGTACATACAATTAAAATAAAGCGTTACTAGGCCTTGAGTATCAGTACTTTACTCAGTTATACTGTTTGCACGCTCTGAATTGAGTTACTAATTCAGGGGCTGATTAGGATTCGACGGAATTCAAGAAGCCCAAGGTGCATGTCGAGGTGCGGTTTGCCTCGTTAAACAGCCGCAACCTAAAGTAATCGCAAACGACGATAACTACTCTCTAGCAGCTTAGGCTGGCTAGCGCTCCTTCCATGTATTCTTGTGGACTGGATTTTGGAGTGTCACCCTAACACCTGATCGCGACGGAAACCCTGGCCGGGGTTGAAGCGCTAAAACTAAGCGGCCTCGCCTTTATTTACCGTGTTTGTCCGGGACTTAAAGGTTAATTAAATGACAATACTAAACATGTAGTACCGACGGTCGAGGCTTTTCGGACGGGGGTTCAAATCCCCCCAGCTCCACCAATAAAGGTTTTTGAACTCGTTATTCGAAAACCATAAGAAACCCGCAAATTTGTTAATCCAGATTTGCGGGTTTTTTTATGCTTATAATTTTATTAATGCAATTGATTTGTTTTGTAGTCTCAGGAGTTAATAATACGGTATTGCATGACGGCTTAAAATTAACAGCTTTAGATAGTTGATTTATTAGATAGTAACCAAAAATATCTATATCACACAGTTGCAATTGGCAGGTTAATTAAACTTTTTAATATTAAGAAAGTGCATTATTCAATATAAATCGTGCCAATCACCCCAAAGCCTTTTTGCCTTAACAGCTAAATTTATATAATATCATTTGTTAAATAACGGATTAACTGAGTCTTACAAAAAATGGAATTATATGTCACTCCCAAACAGACCAAAATCCCTCCATAATTTAGACTTAAGAATCAAGCACGTATTTGAAGTAAAAGCATTCAATTGCGATTACTGCTTCAAAGGTTAAATCCACTTACTTTTAGGATGAAATGTATGGCGTTAACAGATGCTGTTATTAACAAAAATGATAAACGACATAATAATGGCCCTGTAGTTGATGATGTTGCTATAGATGAAATTGACTTTTATATCGCTGAATACACTAAAAGGATGACTAATTTTGCAGCTAAGAAAATGATTAATGAAAGGTTTACGTTTGTATCGCTTGTAATTGTCTTGCTATCAGCTGGTTTAATCTACTCACCATTCTTATTTGGTGTTGATGTTTTAGAGTATGGCTACTCTAGGTTGATTGTCAGTTTGTTTCTCAGTATTGCAGGTATGATTTTATTTGTTAGCTACTTGGTTAATAGACTTAAAGGCTATACCAGAGCATGGAGCAGAAATCGCTTAATGAAAGAGCAGCTGGAAATTTTAGTTCGCGAATATCGTTTGGGTATTCGAGATAAAAACGTATCTACAGATCGCCATTATATAAACATCGAGCAAGAAAATATCTTATCTAAGTTATTCGAACTTGAATCAAAAAATAGAATCGAAACTCACGCAGATATAGTTGGTGATTACATCGCAGCACATGAAGGTGTGTTCAGCTGGGTTAAAGGACTAAGGAAATAATAAAAATGACAACAAAATATATTTTAGATTTGAGTAAAGAAGAATACCTCGATAACTTTGTCGTATTAGATGAAAAGATCAATGATAAAGAGTTTTGGCAATATGAAGCACGCGATAAATTAGTTGAAAAGCTAAACTTGTTTTTAGGTGACGCTAAAAAATATAAACAAGCAAGAAGTAAAAATAAATCTAAAACTTGGTTATCACACAATGCGATATTGGTAACAGGTCAGCGCGGAACGGGTAAAACAGTATTTCTGAGAAACTGTGAAGCAATGTGGGATGTGCATTGTAAACAAGCGCTAAAAAGTCAGTCAGAAATTTATTTTCTTGAATCGATTGATCCAACAATGCTCAGCGATCAAGATAATTTTGCTAACGTTATTATTGCGCAGATATATAGTGAAGTAGAGACAACGCTTAACTCTGGAAATAATTGTAATGTAAACGAAGGCTTAAAAAGTGACTTTTATAAAAAATTAAAAAAACTAGCAGATGCTTTAGGAAAAAAAGAAGAGTTCGAGGGTTGTACTGGTATTGATAAAGTTTTGCAGTATAAATCAGGCATTAATGTCGAAAGGTATTTTCACGACTTTGTTGAAAGCTCAATTCATATTTTAGGTACCCAAGCACTTGCGTTACCTATTGATGATGTGGATATGGCTTTAGATAGAGCCTATGAAGTTGTAGATGAAGTACGAAGGCTGTTAGGTTGCCCTTATATTATACCTATCGTGAGTGGTGATTTTAGCCTGTATGAACAAATGGTACATGTTCATTTTGATGAAAAAGCATATCGAGAGAAAACTGAAAACAAAGATCTAATAGCTAAAGGAAAAAACCTTCGCGGAT
Source organism: Pseudoalteromonas sp. S8-8 (assembly GCF_000497875.1). Lineage (NCBI taxonomy): Bacteria > Pseudomonadati > Pseudomonadota > Gammaproteobacteria > Alteromonadales > Pseudoalteromonadaceae > Pseudoalteromonas > Pseudoalteromonas sp. S8-8. Next base: position 638 of record NZ_AUTR01000009.1, on the reverse strand, counting down.
TCAAATCTGAAGTGCATAACGTTTAGGCGGCTTTAGCCGCCAAGTGATCCTGCATCAATTTTGCAGGCGTTTCAAATCCAAGTGTCTTCCTCGGACGATTATTAAGTTGCTCAAGTACGGGTATAACTTGTGCTGGTGTTACCGCCTTAAAATCTGTGCTCTTCGGCCAATACTGACGTAGTAATCCATTCGTGTTTTCATTCAATCCGCGCTCCCATGAGTGATAAGGGTGAGCAAAATAAACAGGTACACTTAAAGCCTCTGTGATTTGCTCGTGATAAGCGAACTCTTTTCCATTGTCAGCTGTGATGCTATGAAGCGCTGACCTATATGGCCTTAATAGTTCTATCGTCGCCGCAGTGACGGCTTCCGCTGTTTTTCCTGCCACCTGAGTTGATACAGTGAATTGGGTAACCCGCTCTACAATGGTAACAAGGGCGCCTCGATGACCTTTGCCTATGACGGTATCTATTTCCCAATCTCCGATACGGCCTTTCTCATCAACTATTTGTGGGCGCTCTTCAATGCTAACGCGATTTTTTATTTGCCCTCGGTTTGTTTTACCATGACTGCGCTTGTGATATTTCTTACCGTGTCGGCGCAGATGTAGGTATAACTCACCACCTGCTTTTTTATCT
>NZ_AUTR01000008.1:0-4580 GCF_000497875.1 Pseudoalteromonas sp. S8-8 | reverse complement strand
AGGACTACGTTTATTTAGTGTAAAAAATAAGCAGGGTGTCTTATGGCTATCGCAAGAAAGCGTCAAGTAAGTTTGGTTGATACAAAATACTATCACTGTATTTCACGCTGTGTTCGTCGTGCATTTTTATGTGGAGAAGACCGCTTTACTGGTCAATCTTACGAGCATCGACGAGGGTGGGTTGAAGATAAGCTGCTTGAATTAGCAAAGGTATTTTGTATTGATGTATGTGCTTATGCCGTAATGAGTAATCACACCCATTTGGTACTATATGTAGATGATAAGAAAGCAAACAGGCTGAATGATAAAGCGATTGTTATTCGCTGGCATAAACTCTGTAAAGGCACATTGTTAACGCAAAAATATGTACAAGGTGAAAAGCTAAGTAAAGTTGAACTCATCTTTTTCAACCAAACGGTTAAACAATACCGCGAACGCCTAGCAAGTATTAGCTGGTTTATGCGGTTGTTAAATGAAGACATTGCGCGCAGAGCAAATAAAGAAGATAACTGCACAGGACGATTCTGGGAGGGTAGATTCAAATCGCAAGCATTACTAGATGAAGCAGCCCTTGCGGCCTGCATGGCCTATGTCGATTTAAATCCCATTAGGGCTAAAATGGCTAACACACCAGAAGAGTCAGACCATACCAGTGTACAAAAGCGCTTAACATGCGCGACAGAAGGTAAACAGCCTAAACAGTTACTACGTTTTGCAGGTATGCCACGTCAGATTATGCCTAAAGGACTGCCGTTTGAGCTTAAATCGTACCTTGAACTTGTTGAGTTAACAGGGCGAATAATACGAGAGGATAAACGCGGGTATATTGATTACATGAACCTACCTTTGTTAGAAAGGCTTAATATCTCCCCAGAGAACTGGCTAAAACTTACTACGCAATTTACGCGCGTATTCCATGGAGCAGTCGGCAGGCCCACTTCACAAGCAAGTTACTGTGAAAATTTAAAGCGTAAACGGCGATCAAATATTAGCAACTGCGAAAAGCTACTCGCATAATACTTAAGCTACTCAGTAAAACCATTCAGTAAACATTATAACTGCAATTATGTAGTTATTATCATGCGTGTAATTCAGGTTTTAACGTGCTAATTACTTATTTAACGGATGAAATAAAGTGACCCAGTTATAAAAGATAAATTCTTAATCTGAATAGCGAATTTTTTGGCATAGTTTTGTTTGTTCAATTAAAGTGGCTGTCTAGTTTAGTCACTAAAGTGGCTGTCTAGTTTAGTCTGGCATCAGTTCAAACGTAAAACATCGGCGAATTAGCATCTCTAATACACGCCGATGTTTATAACTTATTTAAGTAAGCACATTACTTGTAAGGTATTAAGCCTTAGTCTTGTTTACGGTTAAGGCTTATTAAACATATAGCTAAAAGTAACGTTGCAATCATGCCTGAAGCGCCAGCAACAGCTGATGGTAGAAATCCATCACGGCCAAAGGTGATTAAAATACCATTGGCAAGGATTGCAACTCCGCCTGCTAAGGCTGTAAGGCCGCCAATTGCTTTGCCACCTTTAGCGATAAAAGATAGTCCAAAAACAACTGCTGCTAATCCCAATAATAATTTAGCTGCGTAGTAAATCATGAATGACAAAGAAACCACGCCACCAATTAAAGGTTGTGCGCCTTCTACAGTGCCCGCTACTTTCCCAAATGTAGAAAACAAAGTAAGGCCAATACTCACTTGTACTATGTTAAGTATTGCGCTAAACGCGATTGCCGACCAGCCTAGTTGTGAATTTTTTGCTTGCACCATAGCTGTGCCTGCAAAGGCAACTAGTAAAGTAAATACCAGTGCTTCTAGCCCCCAAGCTACCTGCCTTGAAAAACTAATTTCTGCACTGTAAAGGACAGAATAAATAGCCTGTGATATCGCCAATACCAATAATAAAGATGCTGTAATTAGCATGGTGCGTTTATTCGTAAATTCCATTATGGGTCTCTTATAATTTTATATTTAATGCTTTAAAAAGCTGTAACAGATTTGAATAAATCAAACAGATGGGGCTTTTTAACTAATTAGCGTTCTACTTGCTGATATAAGACAGGTAAAGTTATTTAATTATTTCACTTAAACTTATAAAAATAATAATTAATAACAAATAGGCTAAAGCTTTGGATTTTTAACCCAAAATTAAATCGGTAAAACTGTTTTGATTCAAGCCATTTATGCTCTTAAAAGCGCAGCGACTAATTCCCTCTTAGTAAATCAACGTTTAACTATCTTAATTATCAAGAGGGCATTAATTTTGAGTACGTGGTTAAACGGCTTATTACTTAAGGCGTTAAGATAAAAACGTAAAATGAGACCAGTCACTTAACGCTGTAATAGTTTGCTTTGTAGGGGGCGCAACATAGATTAAACCTGCAATGGCAATAATTGAAGCTAGCGTAATTAACTTATTATCGAAGTCAGCTATTTTTAAAGCGGTGCCGAAAGAGCGTTTAATGGTGACATTGCTTAAATCTACACTGTAAATTTCATCCAGCAATAAATGAATTAATCCACCTAATAAAATAAACCCACCCGTTAACCAGGCAAAGACGGCTGCTTGTGTAGTTGATTGGTCATTTAGTTTCCATACTACTTGGGTCGTTAATAGCGCGCATAACAGTATAAATAGTAAAGAGTGGCAACTACCTCTATGTACTGTGATCCATTCAAAAATTGGTCTAATAATATATTTCATAAATCCGTAAACCAATAATGGCACTACGATTAACTCGATAAAGCTAATTTCAATAATGAGCTCGGTGGTTATGTAATGCAGTACCAGTAATACAGCGCTGAGTGCGAATAAGTTAAAAATAGTATCGAGTGATGTTGAGTTATCTGAATCTATATCTGGTAATAAGCCGCCGATTGATCCTAAAAACCATAACCAGAGTGCGCCCTTTAATTCAATATGTCCTGCAGATAATAAGGTGGCTGAGGCTAAGCCTGTGATGATTACGGCAGTATTAAGATGAGTATTGAAGTTTGCCATTGTATCTCTTTATGGGAAAAAGTAGGGCATTCTATCAATTGAAAAGTTTATTGTTCAATGTTCTTTAAAAATTGGGCTTAAATAACCTGGGCTCTGCTTATAAATCACTCTCTAGCAGCCATTTTTAGTGCTAACTGCGTTGAAAGAGCTCAATTAACCCTCTTACTTTTTAAACTCGTCATAAAATGCAATTTGTCCTCGGCCTGTTTCTTTTACGTGGTAGAGCATTTTGTCACCATTGATCATTAATTCGAGTAACTCATCACCATCATTAGGGCCGACTGCAATACCAATGCTTGCACCCACGGCGCATGTTTTATTTTGTGAAATATAAATGTCTTGTTGTAGCTCGTTTAGCATAGCGATTGATTGCTCACGCGTTTCTGCTTTGTTGTAGGTATTAACCTGCCTTGCAACTATAAACTCGTCACCGCCTAGGCGGATGCATATGTCGGTTTCTTGGGTAAAGTGCTTTTTAAATCGGTGTGCTATTTCAATAAGTACTTTATCACCGGCTTCGTGGCCGTAGGTGTCGTTAATGGGTTTAAACTTATCTAAATCAATCATCATTAGTACTAGGTGCTGATTGTGTTTAATGCACTCGCGCAGTGCTTTTTTAAGGCGTTTTTCGCCGGCTCGGCGATTAAGTAAGTCGGTAAGTGGGTCGTGATCGGCTTCAAAACGGGTTTGAAATTCGCGTTCGGCGCGCTCAGTTACATCATGTAAAATTACTTCAACGAAGTGTTCTTGATGAGCGCTTCGCTTTGTTTCACGTTGCTCTGTTAATCTAACAAATAAGCAGTGCAACCAAATAGTTTTATGGCCCACTTTACACTCTATATCTAGGGTTGCTTGTGGTGGGTTTTTATCACAACGTATATTTGCAAGCAGGCTTTGTAGTTCATCAACGTTATTTAACAGAGCAGGAAAGTGCAAGGTTGATAATTCTTCTTCGCCGGGTACGGTAAAGTAATGTTTAAACGCGGGGTTAAAGGTAGTTATAATATTTTTGTCATCTAATAAACAAATACCGGCGCTGGCTTGTTCAAAAATAAGTCTAAATTTAGCTTCTAGTTCTTGAGTTTTTTTACGAAGGGATTGCTCATTACTAATGGTTAGCTTTAACTCATGCATTAAGGCATTTATACCTTGCGTTAGCCTGCTTATTTCGTCTCGCTTACCTTGCTTAAACTGTAGCATTGTCATGGTTTCGGGATTGGTAGGATCAATTGTCGCAAAGCTGTCTGTTAGGTTTTGAATAGGCTGAGTGAGCCATTTGCGTACAACCAGCGACACAAAAAAAGCGATGACGATTGATTGAATCAGCATTAAAATAAATTCTTTTATAAGTGATGACTGTGCTTGTTGTTCAATAAAGTTATCGTCTGGGTATATGGCCAGTACACCAATAAAAGTGTCTTCTATAAAGGGGTGAACTAATTTAATTAAAACAGCTTCTTTTTTCTTGTTAGTAGAGCCACTTGCAATAAATAAATCCATTTCTCCTTTTGGGTTTACTTCTCCTTCTAAGCTTGCGCCTTGCACTAGATCATTACTTAGCAAGCC
>NZ_AUTR01000007.1:0-53584 GCF_000497875.1 Pseudoalteromonas sp. S8-8 | reverse complement strand
CGGCTGTTTTTTCCATTGTTTGCGCTAACTGTTGAACGAGTAGGTAATTTGTGTTTTTTTTCTCTTTAAAGCCTGAGTAATAAGAGAGCATAGACGAGACTAAAGACACAACAATAGCAACTAACGCAATTGATATAGCGACGCGTATGTAGAGTTTTTGGCTAATAATTTTAATCAAATGTGTATACCACTTTTACTGCATCTGTAACTTGCGAGAGCGGAATGTAGCCAATTGCAAATTGTGATGCTGCTATTTTGTTTATTGCGTCTTCTACCGATGTTGAAGGCGTGGGTGGCTTTGCGCGCCCTGAAAATAAAAGCCTTGCCCAATACGCATTTATTTTTTGCTCGTCTTTATTAACCAGTTTTAAGTAAAAGTCGTTTTTTAATGTTGATTGCGCGGGCAAATCAAGCGGTTTTGAGGTCTCACCATCAGGGAAAGTTAAATACCTGCCCATGTAAATATCAATAATTTCTCGTTTTGATAATGCGTTAATCGCATTGCTTTTATTAACCACGACTACAAACTCTGTAGATTTAGCATAAAAGCTCATAAAAAGCAGGCACAAGAGCAGCAATGCAGTTATAAAAAAGTTGCGAGGGCTCATCATTAAAACACCATACTAGCATTTAGACTAAGTATATGTACTTTGTGGCCCTCATCAACATCTGAAGGGTTGCTAAGACTCCATAAGCCAGCGCCTTGAGGTTTTATATCAAAGCGGTCTAACTGGGCTTTTAATGCTATGCGCTCAGACAGTTGCCATTTTACGCCTACGTTAATTGAGTGTTGGTGAACATTGGTAACTTTAACAGCAGACTGACTGGCAACTGCGAGTTGTTGTATAGGCACTGAAAATTGATCGGGAGTGCTTGGCGGAAAAGCAGGATCGTTTACTTTTATTACGTCATGTCGGTGTTTAGCCGCTGTAAAACCTGTATAAAATATTGCGTTATCTACACGGTAACCTGCACTAATGTAGCCACTAAGAACTGACGGAGCAACTATCCAATCGGATTCTGAAATACCCACCTCAGATTGGATTAGCCAATTGTTGTGATCGTAAGTAAGCCCAAACGCGGCGTATTCTATACTGTTACCTTTGGTGTTAAATTTGTTTGATATTTTTTGCGCTTGCGGCCATATACTTTGTGGTATTGAGTTGAGTGCGGCTAAATACTCATCTAAAGAGGTTAACTTATAATCCCCAAAGTCTGACTTTGATAATGAAAAACGCATAGTCCATGCATCTAATGTATAGGTTGCGCTAAAGGTGGTTAAGTTATCAAAATCAATAAAAAAGTCGTCATTATAGGCTTGTAGCTTGGCTGTTGTACTACCATAAGCAAGTTTTAAACGTAAAAAACCGTCGTTAATTGCTTTGCTGTATTCCACATCTACACCATCGAAATTTCCTGCAATGTTTGCAAAAGAGTAGTACGAATGAGGCGGGCGCACCCATAAATAGGCATATCCTACGTAAGGGTATTCCGATAGTAAGTAAAGGTCGCTATTTAACCTGCCTGCACGAATAGCCCAATGACGGGTAGGGCGATAGCGCACAAAGGCGAGCTCTAAAAAATTATCAAAGCTTTTAAAGGCATGATCTTGAATAACTACTTGAAACACAGAGTCCCAATTTTTTGAGAGTGATATATTAGCCTGCCCACCTAAAATTGAATCTCGCGTTGCTGAAAAACCAGATTCGTTGACATTTGAATAACTCGATGCAAAGCCAATATCTGAATCGTCCGTGTAGCTGAGTGTTAAGGATGCAAAACCACTAAATTGTACATCTATGTCGTTTGCATAGGTTTTATTAGCAGCAGAAATTGCCAATATTGCTATGGCAATTGTACCTCGGAACAACATGTTAGCTCGTATTTTTATAATGTAGATAGTAAAAAGATAGCACAATTTATTAAATTACCAACTTAAGCATTACAGTGCTTTATGAATTAAATACAAAAAAACATGACACACCCCCTAAATTTTGTACTTTGTTAAGCGAAGTACTGGGCCATAGGAAAAGCAAGATGGAAAATTTGTGTTATCTATTGTTATAAGTGACGACAATATAGATTATGAATAGGGCGGTTTTTTGATATTACCAAACTTAAAACGTGTTGGTTACTGGATAAGCTTTACTTTTATAAGGCTGCTTAAATTAGGCAGCCTTTTGACTTAAAACTCTAAAAGCGCTTATTTAAAATGGTGCATAGCCATCATTTGGTTTATTTGGGTTAGTCCAGCGCTGTTTAGCATCAATAGGAATGCGTGGTGCACCTTGTGCTGGTAATCGACCGCGCTCCCCATACAACCACAATACAAAGTTAGTTCGCTCGCCACTGGTAATAGGCTTGGCTGCGTGTGCAATATTGCCACGATGTAACATGGCAGTGCCGGGCTTAAAGGTAAGTGATTTAATGTCACCTGTGTACGGGTGATAAAAGTCAACTTCTGACCCTGTAAACTCTTCCCCTGGTAAGTTTAAGTTAATATTAAGCGTTACGGCCGATGCATCTGTATGTGGACGAATTGACGAATCTGTGTTTGGCTCATAATAAATAGAAAAACCAAATGTTTGTGTATCAAACCCCATAACCTCCGGGAACAGCATACGCGAAATAGGGCGCATATAAGTGTTTAGTATTTCGTTATAAAACGCTTGAAAGCTTGGCGCGGCTAAATAACCTTCTGATCGACTATCAAGCATTGCACCACGGCGATTTAACACTATGCCGTATGGTGGACGCATAGGAATTTGCGAATTCCATACTTGTTCTAAATATCCGCGTAAAACCGCTAGGCGCTCTGGATCAAAAAATTGAAATTGAAACACATCAGGCGCTACTTCGTGTAATAACGCTTTTACGGCTAGCTCTTTTGATGGATCTTCTCATGCTTGCTTTACTGCTTCACGTAGGTTTTTATCAAGTAGTGAGTCGCCTAACGTAAACGTTGAGCTATCTATTGATGTTGTTTCCCATTCGCTCCACGCGTTTGTAATTAGGTCGGTGTTGCTATTCCAAAAGTCTTGTACTGCTGGTTCACGGTAAAGCATGGCTTGTCGTGTAGGTAACTCTAGAGCACGCGCTAGTTGTAATTGATTGGCAAACATTTTGTGTAACTCCAGTTGTTAAGTTTGGTTTATATCAATCTAGGAGTGCAATTTATTATATTTGATTTAGTAGATAAACAGCCTACTTTAGGAAACAGAATATACTATTTATTGATAATGAAGGTTTGTATACTTATTTGAAGCAGAGAAAGCTAGCTTTGTAGATAAGTAAAAGGCTGCACAATATGCAGCCTTTTGTTTGTGTAATTTAAGTTGCTTTATAAATACTAGTGAGTTGCTCTTTCGCCCCAAATATCTTCTAGGCGGCTGTCGCGACCACAACGCCAACGATAAGTGTTGTATCGGATTGGGTTGTTTTTGTAATAATCTTGGTGAAAGCTTTCCCTCCCTTTAATAGGGTAAAAGGTACTTGCGTTTAGTATAGGTGTAACCACAGTTTGATTAGGAAACTCGGCTACTACTGCTGCTTTTGTTTTTTCAGCTAATTTACGTTGTTCGTCGTTTTCTACAAAAATAGCGCTTAAGTAACTAGGGCCTTTATCGCAAAATTGGCCTCTGGCATCAAAAGGATCAATATTTACCCAGTAATGATCAAGTATACCTTGATAGCTTACTATGGCTGGGTCGTAAGTAATTTCTACAGCCTCGTAATGGCCTTTATGATTACCATTATAGGTAGGGTTTTTAAGTTTGCCGCCAGTAAAGCCCGATATTACATCGGTTACGCCTTCTAGCTTTTCAAAGTCACTTTCCATACACCAAAAACAACCTCCAGCTAAAACGGCTTTTTCGGTTTTATCTGCATGAGCAAGTGACGCATAAAACAAAACAGATGAAGTTAAAACTAGAACTAATAATTTTTTCATAAAATCTCGCATCAATATGATGAATGTATAAACAGTTATGTACAGCTAGTAGACCTTTAATTAATAAAAGGTATTTCAATTTTTAGTGGGATAAATATGTTTTAGATCATTAAATAGCAATATTATTTCTACAAGCTGGGCGTACTCGTGTAAAAATACACATATAAACTGCTTTGTATGCAGCTAATAAGTTGAGGCATTATGAATTTAAAAAACACGACTGATCATTACAACAAACTTTCGATTGCGCTGCATTGGCTCATGTTACTACTAATGATAGCCGTATATGCTTGTATAGAGTTACGAGTATTTTTTGATAAAGGCACCGATACACGTGAAGCATTTAAAATGTGGCATTTTATGCTTGGGCTGTCGGTATTATTTATTGTGTGTATTCGTTTAGTCGTACGTTTTAAAAGTGGTCCAAAACCACTCATAACACCAACGCCACCAAATTGGCAAGAAACGGTAGCTAAAATAATGCATTTGGGTCTATATGTTTTAATGCTTGCAATGCCAATAGCTGGTTGGCTAATTTTAAGTTTTGCGGGCAAGCCTATCCCATTTTTTGGCTTAGAGTTACCTGCATTGGTGGCAAAAAATAGTGATTTAGCAAAACAAATAAAAGAAATACATGAAACCGCTGGCGTTGTTGGTTATTACTTAATTGGCTTACATGCCGCAGCCGCTTTGTTTCATCATTATGTAGTGGGCGATAACACGTTTAAGCGTATGCTATTTGAAAAAAGTAAATAGCCTAGCGCTAGGTAAACTCAAAAAGGGCTTTATATTATGTATAAAGCCCTTTTTGTAATTTAGATTTGGCGGTTAACAAAGTTTATTGTTGGTTTTGTGCTTCACGGGCTAACTGATTTGGTAAAAGTTCTTCTACTATTTCGCGTGCTGGAAGTGTATAGCGTGTGCCGTCAAACATTACTGAGGTAAACTCGTTAATATTAGTAATGCCTGTTAAGGTCCAGCCTTCGCCGCGCTTTGGGCAATATACTGTGGTAGTGGGTTGTATTACTTGAAAATCGTCACTCATTACGTTCTCTTACTCTTTTTGCTTTAAAGATAATGCTTGTTAATGGGGTATGGTAAGTTAATAATGCCTGCCCATAAAGAGCTAATTTAACTAACCACTTAAATAAAATGTTTAATGCCACAAAGCTTGAACGCGTTACGCTGCGTTTAATTACCCACAAACACGCTGCGTGTTTATTTAATATTTTAAACCACCCGCATGTGTCAGAATTTAACGACTACGAAACACCGCTCAGCAAAACACAAATCAAACAATTAATACAAGATGATATTAGTGCCTATTACGAAGGCGAAGTGATTAGAGTTGCAATTGAACATAATACATCTGGAAAGTTAATGGGTACTTGTGGGCTTTATAATTTAACGCCGTGTAAAAGTAGTGCGTTTATAGGATTTGAGCTGCACCCCGACTTTTGGGATAAAGGCGTAATGTTTGAAGTAGTCACTGGTTTTATTGAAGCGCTACTTAAGGATATTCCGCTTAAACATGTATCGGCTGAGGTGAGTGCACACAATGCACGTTCCCATAATTTACTTATTAAGTTAGGTTTTAGCTTAAGAGAAAATTCTATTTGGCATAAATCACTTTAACGAAAGACGGCAATTATAAGTGCTTATCTTTTTTCAATCCTGAAAGGTCAACGCCTCCAAGTGTAAATAAAATACAAAAAATAACGGCTTTCTATTATAGTTAAGCGTAAGCAAATGAATTTGTTACCCGTGTTTTATTAAATATTTACGCTTAACAAGGATTTTATATGCTAGAAAAACTATCTCAAGATGCGCTTGTTATTTGGGCAACCATTGACCCAATAGGCACTATGGCGCTGTTTGCTGCGCTTACTTCTCATTTAACAGATCAACAACGTCGTAAAACAGCCTTTAAAACGGTGCTTTACGCTGGTTGCGTACTATTGGGTTCTATTTTAATAGGGCAGCTAATACTTAATGCGATGGGAATTAGGTTGGTGTCGTTTCAATTAGGGGGCGGAATTATATTGTTTTTGTTTGGCCTGCAAATGATATTTGGAAACGATTCTAACAAAGCTAAACAAGACCCCGAACACGATATTGCGGTCTTTCCGCTAGCTATACCAGCAACTGCGACCCCTGGCGCTATTTTGGCGGTGATACTACTTACCGACAACCACATCACCCAATTACCACTCAAATAGGCACAGCGCTTGTTACACTTGCTGTGTTGGGTATTACACTAATACTGTTGCTGCTTTCGGGTAAAATAATTAAGCTTATTGGTACTGGCGGCGCGTCTATTTTAACGCGTGTAATGGGGATGATTTTAGCCGCGTTTTCGGTTGAGCTTATTATGACCGCGCTTGAAATAAAACAATGGGTTAAGCTCGATTAAATAACTCCTAAACATTTAAAGGAATGCCGCATGGCAATAAAAATAACAAAACACTATTTTATTAATTTAAGTTTAGCCGTAGTAATTTTTGCTATCGGTATTTTAGCCATACGCTATTACAACCATTATGTATCGGCCTATACAGATGTAACAATTAACTCAAGCGTGCTTAATGAGTCGCGCAAGGTGTTTATAAGATTACCCGCTAATTACAATCCTAAAAAAGCGTATCCGTTAATTATTAAAACCGATGGTAACTTTAATTTAGATACATGGGATAAAGCACTTACAAAACAAGCTAAGAGCGAAAAAGGGGATAAGGCTATATTGGTGTCTATTCCTAATTTGTTTTTTACAGATACACGTAATCGCGATTTAGTGCCTCCTTATGCTCGCCAAGATCTAAATACACAAGCGCGCCCAGAGGGCGAAACACTTATAGAGCCTAATGGTGAAGCCGACAAGTTTTTAGCGTTTATTGAAACTGAGTTATTCCCGTATTTATCGGCAAAATATAAGCTTAGTAATAATCGTGTATTAAGTGGTTTTTCGGCAGGTGGTAGCTTTGTACTTTATACACTGCATACAAGGCCTGAACTGTTTAATGGCTACTTTGCATTTAGCCCAGCGGCTTGGTATGACGACATGACAGTGGTTAATAATGTAGAAGCGTTTTTAACTACTCAAGCTAACAAAGTTAAGGCGCCTACTTATTTATATCTTTCGGTGGGTGGGGCAGAGCATCCGTTAATGTTAAAAGCGTTTGATAATTTAGAGTCTGCTTTAACAGCAAACCCTAATAATAACCTTGTGTGGCAAAGCGCTATAAACGAAGGTGCTGAGCATTCAGATAATCCACCACTTAGTGTATCAAAGGCATTAGCTGGTTATAGTGCGTTTATTAAAAAGTAGGTTAGATAGGTTTTAGCGGTAACTGTATGCATATACAGTTACCGCTGTTTTATCTATTTATGATAACGAATCAGCTTCATAGCACTTTACTTAGTTCAATATTATTAACGACTTACAAAGGGAAGTTGGTTTAAATTATTTTTGACAGCAAATACACGTACTGTGTTTATATACAGTACGTAGCTATTGAGTTAGAATGCAGTCAGTACCTATGAGCATATATCACACCTATTTGTTACTGCTTTTAATCAGCCTTACGCCTTTGTGATCAGCAATAAACAGTGTAAGTACTTTTTAATTTCAATATAGTTTCACCACCTTTTTACACTCTTAATGCAATTAATATAAATTAGCTGGTGGCTTTATAGTGAAAGAACACATCATACTAAGTTTTATTATAAAGCTAAACTTAGCAATAGAGTCAAATTAGAAAAAAGTAATCAGGGAAGTAGTGCAAATAATAAAGGGGGAGGTTTAGGTAAAAAAGAGTATTTATAAAAATGCTCTTTTTTAAGTTACTACTACTTTGCTTTGATCGGTTTAAAAAACAATACCAGTGCAATTATAAATGCTGAAACGCTACAAATTATAAATACGTTTTTTTCACCACCAGGTATGTACTGCATAAATGAGGTAAAAAACTGACCCGAGAATACAGCCATCGTAAAGTACGATAAGTTACGGCCGCGTACTTTCACATAGCTGAGCTCTACCGTCACATGGTTTAAAGGCGCACTTAAGCTCGGCATGTTTAACCTTTATGGCAGCACTGGTTCGAGAATATAAACAGCAATACCCAAGCGTGCACGTTACATTGTTTGAAATGACTGCAACTGAGCAAATACATGCGTTTAAAAACGATTTAATTTATGTGGGTTTTTCACGGCCTTGACCTGATTCAATTAATGATGAATTTGTAAGTCATACTATTTATGTAGATTCATTGGAGGCCATCGTTGATCAAAATCATGCGCTGGCAAATTATAAAAATATTGATTTAGCTAAACTAAAAAATGAGCCATTTATTATTTTTAATAGAGAGGAAGCACTTGGTCTTTTTGATGAAACCATTTTGCAATGCAAACATTAGTGACCGAAGTGGCTGCTGGCTTTGGTGTGGCAATTGCGCCTTATTGCGTACGTAAATTATATAGTGAAGGGTGCCATTTTATAAAACTGAGCGACGTACTCACGCAAATCCCGGTGCTATTACAAATTAAAAAAGCAGATACTAATGCGGCTGTTAATACATTTGTTGAAATAGCCTTAAATGCAGAATTGAGTATTGAAAAAAGTATGGCGGAATAAAAAAAGCCCAGTTAAAAAAGTTAAAAGGGCTAAAAGGGTTGTGCTTAGGGAAGTTGTAGTCGTTTTTAAACTTATATTTAGAGCTTATATTTAGAACTTATATCTAAAACCAAATGCTATACCGTCATCTTCCGACTGCTCCATTTGTGCTTGTTGATCGTCGTTATCACTTTCAAAGTCGCTAAAGTCTTTACGCGCTTCTACGTAGGCAATAGTGTCTTCGTCAATTAAGTAGTGAAGGCCAATAACAGCAAACTGACGCTTAAATACATCGTCTGGATCGGCGTTAAAGTTTGGCTGAATTACGTAGTCATCACCGGCATCAAACACGTTGTAGGCAATAAAAGGGCGAAAATCGTTATCAAAGCGGTAAGATGCAAATGTTTCTATACCTATTGCGTCTTTAATTAAGCGACCAATATTATCTGTGTCGTGGTTTTTGTTTTTATTTATGTTGGCAGCAACGTAAAGGCCTGGCTTATCAATGTTGCCCCACATAATGCCTGCACCGTAAATTAAATCTTCAACATTGCGAGTAGAACCATCGCCAAACGTTAAATCAAACTCGCCACGGTTAATGCCCGCTGTAAGCGTGAGCATATCTGTAGGGGTATATGTTACAGATGCACCAAATGTGTAGTTAAATTCAACTTCTTGGGCTGCACTATCGCCAGAGTTCCATAGCGTTTCGCATTCTTCTTCTGAAATATCGCTTACGTCACAGGTATAAAATTCGCTGTTTTTAAGCTGCGCTTGTACTGCAAAACTAAAATCGTTATAGCTATTGCGGTACTGCACTAACTTATCACCACGGCCAGTGCCATTTACAGCGCCATCGTCTTTGTTATAGGTGTAAACGCCAGCTGCATTACCATCCCATACAAAGCTATTATTTGTGCCATAAACTACGTCGTACCATGCACCCCATTGTTTACCAATGGTAAGTTGACCATACTTTTCGTGTGAAAGGCCTGCGTAACCTAAACGGTTATACAAAAACTCGTCCTGAATTGACTCAAAACGATTGTTATAAATTATATCGCTACTGCCTACAGGGTTTACACCCCATTCTACGAGTGCAAGGGCAGTCCAATCTTTCTTGAGCTTTCGGGTAAAGCCAAAATTAATGCGCGAAGTACCGTTAACAACTTCGGTTTCGTTTTGTGTGTTAATTACACGCACATCAAGATATCCACCTACTTTTAGAGTGTTTTTATCATCTTTGTATAACTCTACCGCTGAAACAGCGGGTGCTAATACAATACTTGCGCTAATCAGTGTCGCTAATTTTTTGCTCATCTTGTGTGTTGCCCTGTGTAAATTTCAGTGTTTTTACGTAGGTAAAAATTCAGGTTCGAAGATTAACAAAGCAATAAACGGCTAAAAAGTGAAAAAAAATCAACAAAATTGAACGGCAAACTTAATTGACATTCACTTGAGGTTAATTTTGTTTTTCAGGTGTTGCTGAGGTTTGTTTTTTTAGTTGTTTTGTAGGTAAAAAGGATTGGTAATAGGTGGTGTGTAAAAATTCTAATTTGAATTAATTTCATCTTGGTTAAAAAATAGCGACTAGTGCAAAAGCTCTAAAAGTGCTTTATTTTCATAAATATAACTTTTTATTGTTACTGCGTGTACAAAAATGAGTTAAGTAAACACACAAACACGTTAAAAGTGTTTTTACTCTAATTCAGTATACGTAATTCTAAACTCCCTAGACGTATTAAAGTGAATATATTGATGAATTTTTACTTGTGTAAGCTGAATAAAAATTTACAAAACCATTTAATTTAATCTGTTATTTGAGTTACCCACTATACAGTGCTAATAAATGGCTAAAACGCGTTAGTTTGCCTTTAAACTTTCATAGAAAAACAGGCCATTTTGGTTTAAACTGCGCGCAATTTAAATACATCATTACTCCTTTGGAGGGTAGCGCTATTATTAGTACAGCTAATGTCACCATGCAATTTGGTGCTAAACCATTATTTGAAAATATCTCAGCAAAATTTGGCGACGGAAACCGTTACGGTTTAATCGGTGCAAATGGTTGTGGTAAATCAACATTTATGAAGATTCTAAGTGGTGAGCTCGAAGCGTCTTCAGGTAATGTAAGTACTGATCCAAATGAACGTGTTGCTAAACTAAACCAAGACCAGTTTGCCTACGAAGAATACTCAGTAATTGATACTGTGATCATGGGTCACAAAGAGCTGTGGAAAATAAAACAAGAACGCGACCGTATTTACTCTTTACCAGAAATGAGTGAAGACGACGGTATGAAAGTAGCCGATCTTGAAACTGAGTTTGCTGAAATGGATGGTTACTCTGCTGAATCTAAAGCAGGCGAGCTTCTATTAGGCGTAGGTATTGGCACAGACCAACACTTTGGCCCAATGTCAGAAATTGCACCTGGTTTTAAACTACGAGTGCTACTTGCACAGGTGTTGTTTTCAGACCCAGATATAATGCTACTTGATGAGCCTACCAATAACTTGGATATTTACACCATCAAGTGGTTAGAAGACGTGTTAAACCAACGCGACTGTACCATGATAATCATCTCGCATGACCGTCACTTTTTAAACTCTGTGTGTACTCACATGGCCGATATTGACTACGGTGAGCTACGTATTTACTCAGGTAACTACGACGAATACATGTTTGCAGCAACGCAAGCACGTGAGCAGCTACTTAGCGAAAACGCGAAGAAGAAAAACCAAATTGCTGAACTTCAACAGTTTGTATCACGTTTCTCTGCTAACGCATCTAAAGCTAAGCAAGCAACATCGCGCGCTAAACGTATCGACAAAATTCAGTTAGACGAAGTTAAAGCGTCTTCACGTCAAACACCGTTTATTCGTTTCGACCAAGAAAAGCAGTTATTCAGAAACGCGCTTGAAATGAATAACTTAACGCAAGGTTTTGACGACAACACGTTGTTTTCTGGACTTGAAGGTTTAGTAGAAGTTGGCGAACGTATTGCTATTATTGGTGAAAACGGTGTTGGTAAAACAACATTACTTAATACATTGGCAGGGCGCTTAGCACCTAAAGCCGGTGAGTTTAAGTTCTCAGAAAATGCGAATATTGGTTACTACGCGCAAGATCACGCAGATGAATTTGCAACCGACATGAACTTGTTTCAGTGGATGGAACAATGGCAACAAGAAGGCGACGACGAGCAAGTGGTTCGCAGCTTCTTAGGTCGTATGCTGTTCTCTCAAAACGATATTAAGAAGTCAGTTAAAGTAATTTCAGGTGGTGAGCAAGGCCGCATGCTGTTTGGTAAAATTATGATGCATAAACCAAACATATTGCTAATGGATGAGCCAACCAACCACATGGATATGGAATCTATTGAAGCGCTTAACTTAGCACTTGAAGCCTACGAAGGTACATTAATGTTTGTATCGCACGATCGTCAATTTGTATCATCGGTAGCTACCCGTATTTGGGAAGTTAAAGATGGTAAAATCATTGACTTTAGAGGCAACTACGCAGAATACCTAGCGAGTAAAGAAGCTTAATTAGCTATTTACCCGTTAACCCTAAAAAGCCATGTTTAAACATGGCTTTTTTGTTTTTGTAGCTTTGTATTAGTCGCAATTAATATGGCTTTGGGTATAATACCCGGCTTAAACAGGACATAAGTCCGCTATTTTAAAAATATATTACTGAGGAGTATTTATGACTGTTGGCATTATTATGGGTTCTAAATCAGATTGGCCAACCATGGAACATGCAGCACTTATGCTAGAGCATTTTGGCATTAAGTACGAAACTAAAGTCGTGTCTGCACACCGCACTCCTCAATTACTTGCTGATTACGCAAGTTCAGCCGCAGAACGTGGTATTAAAGTTATTATTGCTGGCGCTGGCGGCGCTGCGCATTTACCTGGCATGGCAGCTGCTTTTACGTCACTACCTGTACTTGGCGTACCTGTAAAATCAAAAGCATTAAATGGTGTTGATTCACTTTTATCTATTTGCCAAATGCCTAAAGGCGTTGCAGTGGGCACACTTGCAATTGGTGAGCCGGGCGCAGCAAACGCAGGTTTACTAGCCGCACAAATTTTAGGGTGTCAAAATCCAGAAATTTTTGCAAAAATTGAAGCGTTTCGTAAAGCTCAAACCGACACTATATTAGCTAATCCAAACCCTGCAGAGTAATAATGAATATTTTAATATTAGGTGCAGGGCAACTTGCACGTATGATGAGTCTTGCAGGCGCGCCGCTTAATTTAAACGTTGTTGCGTACGATGTAGGCAGCAAGCAAATTAAGCATCCGCTAACTGGTGAGGTTTATAGCACGTCACTTGAGCAAGCAATATTAAACGCTGATGCAATTACTGCAGAGTTTGAGCACATTCCTGATGACGTACTAACACTTTGCTGTAACAGCAATAAGTTTTACCCAGGTAAAGCTTCTATTAAAACCGGTGGCGATCGCTCGCTTGAAAAAGCATTGCTTGATAAAACAAACGTAACTTGTGCGCCGTATCAATTAATTACTGAAAAAGCGCATCTAGAACACGCAGTTAAAACCCTAGGTAAGCCACTTGTTATTAAAACATGCCAAGCAGGTTACGATGGAAAAGGCCAATGGCGTTTAAAATCGGATAGTCAAATAGACGAAATTTGGTCACAAATGGCTGATTTTATTGCATCGGGTACGCAGCTTACCCCACATACGATTATTGCTGAAAAAATGATCCCGTTTGATCGTGAAGTATCTATTATTGGTGCGCGCGATAAACACGGTAATGTTGCTATTTATCCGCTAACAGAAAACGAGCACACAAATGGTGTGTTAACGCTTTCTATTGCCGGTAAAAATAATCACAGCGTTGAAGCGCAAGCAAACGATGCATTTACAAAAATAGCAAACGAGCTTAACTACGTTGGCGTATTAGCAATAGAGTTTTTTGATGTACAAGGCACGTTACTCGTTAACGAAATTGCACCGCGTGTACATAACTCAGGCCACTGGACGCAACAAGGCTGCCATTGCTCACAGTTTGAAAACCACATGCGTGCTGTTGCAGGTTTGCCGCTTGGTAATACAGAGCTTAAACACATTACCGCGATGATAAACGTACTAGGGCAACCTAATATTCCAGCTGACGTACTAAAATACGCAGATGTGACTAGCCACTGGTACGGTAAAACGGCAAAACCAGGTCGTAAAATGGGCCATATAAATGTATCAGCCACTAGCATGAACGATCTAGCAGATAAATTAGGTGAGCTTACTGAATATCTACCTGAGCAAGACTACCCAGGTATTTTAAAAGCGGCGGCTAACATAATTCTTCATTAAATGGCTAACCGTTTTATTAAATGCCGAGCTTGCTCGGCATTTTTTTGTATTTAAAAAAGGCGCAAGGTTACCTAGATTGTGAAATAATGATTGGGTCTAAAATTTTACAGTGAAATTATTTAATGAAACTTAAAGCAATTTATAGCGCACTACTTGTTGCCGCTTCTTTTAGTCCTTTTTTTAGTAACAGTGCATTTGCATCAGACTCTCTTCGTGTTGCTACTTTTAATGTAAGTATGGATGCAACTAATCACACACCTAAAGGTGAGCAAGTTAAAAGTGATGCTTTAGTTAATGCACTTAAAGCAAACCACCAGCAAATTAAGAATATAGCGGAAATTATTCAACGTGTTCGCCCTGACATTATTTTACTTAACGAATTTGATTACATCCCAAAAGAGCAGGGAATTGAATACTTTAATAAGCATTATTTAAATGTAGGTCAGCAAAAACAAGCCGCTATTAATTACCCTTACTCTTATATTGCCCCTGTAAATACAGGCCTAGCCACTGAGTTTGATTTAGATAACGATGGCAAGAAAAATGGCGTGATGGGCGATGCACAAGGTTTTGGCTTTTTTGAAGGCCATTACGGTATGGCTATTTTGTCAAAATACCCAATCGATTTTGATAAAGTAAGAACCCTTCAAACCTTTAAATATAAAGACATGCCAAATGCACAAATGCCCGTAATGCCTAAAACAGGCGAAAACTGGTATAACACACAAGAATGGCAAGCGTTAAGACTTAGCTCTAAATCGTTTTGGGATTTACCTATTAACGTAAATGATAAAACCATTCATGTTATTGCATCTCACCCAACCCCCCCTGTATTTGACGGTGAAGAGGATAGAAACGGCAAACGTAACCACGATGAAGTAAGGTTAATTGCCGATTACGTTTCAAACGCTAAGTATATTTACGATGATAAAGGGGAAAAGGGCGGTTTAAAAACTTACTCTCGGTTTGTTATTTTAGGCGATTTAAATGCTGCACCAGAGGGCGATAAAGCCCGCACAAATACCACCGACCAACTGCTTAAAAACCCATTGATAAATGCAAGCTTTATTCCAAAAAGTGAGGGCGCTAGAGAGCAGTATGATGTGCCTTATGCACAAAATTACAGTGCTAATTGGCAAGCGCGTGTTGATTACGTTTTACCGTCAAACTACGGCTTAAAAATTAAGGATGGTGGTGTGTTTTGGCCTACTAAAACGAGTAATGAATATCGTTTAATTAAAGACAGAAACGCATCGAGCGATCATCGACTGGTGTGGCTTGATTTAATCGTTGAATAACGCCTATTAACAGAGGATGCGCTAGTAAACTGAGCTTTACCCTGTTTAATGGCTATTTATCTTAAAAAATTGCAATAACTTGAGTGCTTCTGCTTAAATACGGCTTAATTATAATAACCGTATAGAAGCACTATGATTTTTAATTTTTCTTCATCTAAAACGTTAGTGGCCTTAGCTGTTGCCTCAAGTGTCATGCTTGCAGGTTGTAGCGCGACCGCTAACACCTCATCAACACAGCAAAGTGCTTTACCAGCAACATCGGTTGCTGCGGTTGTAAACACGCCAGCAGATATCGGCTCACAAAAAATAACGCTAGAACAAGCAATGGCCGATCCGGATTGGATGGGCAATCAGCCAGAGAGCGCTTATTGGGCAAGCGATTCGGCTACTATTATTTATGCTCAAAAAGAGCAAGGTAATACACTACGCGATTTATTTAGCCAATCTGTTACTAGCCAAACAGCAGAGCAAATTGCACTTAATAAACTTCATACTGTGGGTTCAAATAAAGCCGTTTATTCAAAAAATAAAACAATGGCGGCCTACACCTTTAAAGGCAATGTATTTGTTAAAAACCTAAAAACGGGTGAACTTAAGCAAATTACAGCGACATCAGCGAGCGAGTCTAAACCACAATTTTTAAATAACGGCGATTTAGTTTACCGCCAAGGCAATGTGTTTTTTAAAGTTGATTTAAAAACAGGCTTAACCACAGAGCTTGCTAACTTAAAACTTGCTGATGAGCCAAAAGGTATTGAAGAGCCAAGCACGTATATTGCTAAAGAGCAGCATAAATTGATTAAGTTTGTGGCGCTTCAACAAAAAAATAAAAAAGATAAGCAAGCACGTAATGAGCAAATTAATGAACAAAACGATTCAATTGCTAACACGGCTTACTACTTAGGTGACGGTAATAAAGTTGCAGAAGCGCAGCTTTCGCCAAATGGTGATGCACTGTTAGTCGTTGTACAAAAGCAAACAGATTGGCGTGGTGATGGCGATATTATGCCTAACTACATCACTGATGATGCAACCATTGAGCCTAAAAAAGCACGCCGCCGTGTAGCCGACGCTAAAGAAGAAACCTCAAAGCTTGTGTACATCAATTTAACTAACAAAGAGCAAACATCACTTAGCTTTAATACCTTACCGGGCTTTGACGAAGATGTTTTAGCCGCAGTTAAAAAAGAAAATTATGCACGTGATGGTAAAACATATAAGTCTAAAAAGGTGCCTCGTGGCATTAACCTTATTATGGACTGGGGTTTTGAGCAAAGCCCAATAGTATGGAACGATGACGGCTCGCAAGTGGCTGTCATGCTAGAAGCGTGGGACAACAAAGACCGCTGGCTTGCGAACGTTGATTTTGAAAGCAACAAACTTGTGTCGCAACATCGCCTGCATGACGATGCATGGATTGCTTACGCGTTTAACGACTTTGGTTGGTTACATAACTCAAACACGCTTTATTACCTATCGGAAGAGTCGGGTTACAGCCAGCTTTATAAAAAACCAATTAACGGCAAAGCAACCGCGCTAACACAAGGCCAATTTGAGGTTTCTAACTTAACGCTTGCCAGCGATGACAGCGCAATTTATTACAAAGCGAATGTTGAGCACCCAGGTCTGTACGAAATTTACCGTGTTAACCCACAAACAGGTAATAGCGAGCAAGTTACTGACTTAAATGGCATGACTGATTACACGTTAAGCCCAGATGAAACTAAGTTACTCCTTAAGCACTCTACAATTACCATGCCTAATGAGCTTTATGTAGCTGACGCTAAAGCCAATACGAAAGCAACGCGATTAACGCATACTGTGTCGGATGAGTTTTTAGCTAAAAAGCTAACTGCACCTAAAATTGTTGCTGTGCCATCGAGCCATACTGATCAACCAATATACGCAAAAGTGTACTACCCAGCTGATTACGTAGAAGGTGAAGTAGGTAAAAACCGCAAAGCGGTTATTTTTAATCACGGCGCGGGTTACTTACAAAACTCACATATGGGGTTTTCGGTTTATTTTCGTGAATTTATGTTTCATTCATTGCTCGCTGATGAAGGTTACATAGTAATGGATATGGATTACCGCGCATCTAAAGGTTACGGCCGTGATTGGCGCACCGCGATTTATCGTCAAATGGGCACACCTGAAACACAAGATTTAGCCGATGGCGTTAAATGGATGGCGCAAAATGCCAACGTTGATACCAAAGCAGTTGGTACTTATGGTGGCTCATACGGCGGCTTTATGACCTTTATGGCATTGTTTACCGCGCCTGAGTTATTTCAATCAGGTGCGGCACTACGACCTGTTACCGACTGGGCACATTACAACACAGGTTATACGGCTAATATATTAAACCATCCTGATGTTGACCCGATTGCATATGAGCGCAGCTCGCCAATTTATTACGCTGAGGGTTTAAACAAACGTTTATTAATTAACGCACCCATGGTTGACGATAACGTGTTTTTCCAAGACTCAGTGCGTTTAGTACAGCGCTTAATAGAGCTTGAAAAACAAAACTTTGAAACAGCTATATTCCCTGTTGAACCACATGGTTTTGTACAGCCTTCAAGTTGGTTAGACGAATACCGCCGTATTCATAAATTATTTAAAGAAACGCTTTAATCTTTAATTCTTAAAGTATAAAAACAAAAACGCCGCATTAGTTTAGTTAACTAATGCGGCGTTTTTATTGGGTTGAACAAAATCTAACTTTATTTTTTCTTTTTAAAGTTTTTTTTAAGGAGCTCTATAGCCAGTGGTAGGGCAAGCAGAGTCCCGCCAATTACACCAATTAAATGTGCGTCAATAGCCACAGTGGAGTTAATAAGCTTTCCAATATCAGCATTAGGGCCGCTAAATTGCTCAAACGCTATTTTAATCCATACGCCTATAAATAATAAATAACCCGATTTAAGCCCTAAGGTTATATCTTTAACTGCCCCCCAAATAATTACACCATGCAGCAGAGCACTTAATCCGGTGTAAATATGTATGCTTGGGCAAAACCAATACACGCCGAGTCCACACCACAGTGCTAGCGCAGTTGTATTAAAAGCGTAGCGAGTAGGTGATGTGTATTCGCCATGTAAAAGCCATATTAGTAAAACACCACTGGCATTTAGTCCCAAATGAGCCCAATTAGCATGAACAAATTGGCTAGAAAAAATTCGCCACAGTTCGCCTTCATCAATTAAGCTTCGGTTAAATTCAAGTAAATTATTTAAATCAAATGCAGCAAAAATGGTACTAAATAGCAGCAGAATAATAGGCGGTAATATATAACGAGGTTGAATAGGTAAATTAAGCATTTTATTATATTTTTTTAGTCAAAATTTTTGCATATTGTGCCCGTTTAACTTTAAGATGCCAAATACAACTACGTAATTAAGTGTTTTTAGTATTTTTATGCATTTTAAACTTAACTCATTATTTGCCATTGGACTGTGCGCAGTATCACTGCCTTCATTTGCACAGCAAGCAACTCAAATTGAAACTCGCGAACCTGAAGCAGCTACTGGATTAATCCATAAAAAAGTAGTGCAAGGTGATAAATACATGGTTGCTGCGGCAAATCCATATGCCTCCAGAGCCGGTCAACAAATTTTAGCCCAAGGCGGCAGTGCCGTAGATGCTGCCATTGCAACTCAACTAGTGCTTACTTTAGTTGAACCGCAATCGTCAGGTATTGGCGGCGGTACATTTATGATGTACTACAACAAAGCAAACAATAAGCTGACTAGTTTTGATGGCCGCGAAACAGCACCTGCAAATGCAGACGAAACACTGTTTTTAGATAAGCACGGTAAAGCCGTTAAATGGATTGAAGCTGTAGTAGGCGGACGCTCTGTTGGTGTGCCTGGTATTTTACATGCCTTTGCAAGCGCGCATAAACAATACGGTACATTGCCGTGGGAAGCGCTTTTTAAACCGGCTATTGAACTTGCAGAGCAAGGCTTTGTAATTTCGCCGCGTTTACATGGCTTATTAGCACGCCAGTTAAACCCAGGCGTATTGAGTATGCCGATTATTAACGAATACTTTTACCCAAATGGAAAATTAATCGAAGCGGGTAGCGTTAAAAAGAATCAACCACTTGCTGATTTATACAAAGACATCGCAAAGCAGGGCATTGATGCATTTTACAAAGGCGAAAACGCTAAACAAATGGTTAATGCTGTACAGCACTCTAAAGTTGCCCCTGGTAAATTAAGTGTGCAAGATTTAGCAGATTACAAAAGTAAAGAACGCGATGCGGTATGTATACAATACCGTGCTTATAACGTGTGCTCTATGGCGCCACCAAGTAGTGGCGGTGTAGCAGTACTACAAATGCTTGGCTTACTTGAGCATAAAGATATGAGCGCACTTAAACCAAATGGCGAAAAGGCGATTCATTACTTTAGCCAAGCTTCGCGTATTGCATTTGCCGATCGCGATATGTACATGGGCGATCCCGATTTCACTCAAGTACCTACACAAGAACTCTTAAACAAAGATTACATTGCCTCACGCGCTAAATTAATTACCGAAACAGACCAAAAAGCCGTAGCCGGTAATCCAGTAGGGTACTTAAGTTATGCAATGGATGATTCATACGAGTTACCTTCTACTTCGCATGTCTCTATTGTAGATAGTAAAGGTAATGCAGTTTCGATGACCAGTTCAATTGAAATGGCGTTTGGCTCTACGGTTATGGTTAATGGCTTTATTTTAAATAACCAACTAACTGACTTTTCGTTATCGCCACGTAAAAACGGCAAGCTTGTAGCAAACCGTGTAGAGGCTGGTAAACGCCCGCGTAGCTCTATGTCACCGGTAATGGTATTTAATAAAGATGGCAGCTTACGTTTAATTGTAGGCTCACCTGGCGGTAGTCGTATCATTGATTACGTTGCACAAGTTGTTGTGGGTGTTATTGATTGGAATTTATCAGCGCAAGACGCTATTAACTTACCGCGTACAACAAATCGTAACGATTACACCAGCCTTGAAAAAGGCACAACCATTGAAGCCATTGCGCCTGCGCTTACTAAACGCGGCCACAATGTACGTATTATTGATTTAAACTCAGGCTTACACGCAGTTGAAGTTAAAAATAATACCTTATATGGTGGTGCAGACCCTCGCCGTGAAGGTGTTGCGTTATCTGATTTAACTGATAATAACGCCACTATCAAATTTTAAATTATGTATAATATGCATGCGGGCAGTGAAGCCCGCATGTATTTTCTCTCAATGGTCTGACTAGCTTAATTGTCGTTGCAATTAAACCTCTAACACTGATAATGACAGATCATAACTTAAGACTCCGTTAAAGCCTGGAAATATGACAACTAATACTGATCCTAACTACTTATATATTCATCATTCTGGCCCTGGCCTAATTGAAACACCGCTATTAAATAAAGGCAGCGCCTTTAGTAAAAAAGAACGCGAAAATTTCAATCTTGCTGGTTTACTTCCTCCTCGCTTTGAAACAATAGAAGAGCAAGTTGAGCGTTGTTATCAGCAGTATTCTAGCTTTACCGACAACCTTAATAAGCATATTTACTTACGTGCGATTCAAGATAACAACGAAACACTTTACTACCGTTTAGTGCGTGACCACCTTGAAGAAATGATGCCAATCATTTACACGCCTACAGTTGGTGACGCTTGTGAAAAATTCTCAGACATTTATCGCAGCGCACGTGGCTTATTTATTTCGTATGAAGATCGTTACCAAATTGACGACATTTTACGCAACGCTACCAAAGGTAAAGTAAAAGTTATTGTTGTAACCGATGGCGAGCGTATTTTAGGCCTAGGCGATCAGGGTATTGGTGGCATGGGTATCCCAATTGGTAAATTGTCACTTTACACTGCGTGTGGTGGTATAAGCCCAGCATACACATTGCCTGTAATGCTTGATGTGGGTACTAATAACGAAAAGCTTTTAAACGACCCTATGTACATGGGTGCACGCCATAAGCGTATTGCTCAAGACGAATACGATGAGTTTTTAGATTTATTCATTAAAGCGGTTAAACGTCGCTGGCCAAATGTATTACTTCAGTTTGAAGATTTTGCACAGCCAAATGCAATGCCGTTACTTAAGCGCTACCGCAATGAAATTTGTAGCTTTAACGATGACATTCAAGGTACTGCGGCTGTAACGGTCGGTTCTTTACTTGCTGCGTGTCGCGTTAAAAATTCAACCCTAAGCCAACAAAAAGTAGTTTTTGTGGGTGCAGGCTCTGCTGGTTGTGGTATTGCTGAGCAAATTATTAGCCAAATGGTTTTTGAAGGTATTACAGAAGCTCAAGCGCGTAGCCAAGTATTTATGGTTGACCGTTTTGGCCTGCTTTCAGAGGGTATGGAAGGCTTACGCGATTTCCAACAAGCACTTGCACAACCGCAAGGCTCGTTAAGTGATTGGACTTACAGCGGTGAATACGCATCACTTCTTGATGTTATGAACTGTGCACAACCAGACATTTTAATTGGTGTTTCAGGCCAACCTGGTTTATTTACTGAGCAAGCTATTCGTGCAATGCACGCAGGTTGTGAGCAGCCAATTATTTTCCCATTGAGTAATCCATCTAAGCAGGTAGAAGCGCATCCTGCTGATGTTATTAAATGGACAGATGGCAAGGCACTTGTTGCAACAGGTAGCCCGTTTGATCCGGTTGAACACAACGGTGAAATTTTCCCAATCCCACAATGTAACAATAGCTATATTTTTCCTGGTATTGGTTTAGGGGTTATTGCCGCTAAAGCGACACGCATTACAGATGCTATGTTAAGTGTGTCTAGCGAAATGCTTGCAGAGTCGTCGCCGCGTGCAAACACAGGTAAAGGTAGTTTATTACCAGCCCTAACTGAAATTGAAACGCTAAGTAAGCGTATTGCATTTGCCATTGCTAAAAAAGCAATCGAAGAGGGCGTTGCTCTTGAGATTACTGATGATGCGTTATGGGCAGCAATCGACAAAAATTACTGGTTACCAAAATACCGTAACTATAAACGTTGTAGTGTTTAATAACGTTTATACGTAATTAAAAGTAAATGGTGTAATAGCATTAATTACAACGCTTAACAAAAAACAGGCAATGGCCTGTTTTTTTGTGCTTGTTCATATTTAATTAACCACGTACGGTGTTTACTTGTTTTTACATAATTAAAGGATCGACTTAATGAAAACACTGACTTTTGTTTTAGGTGGTGCACTGGCTTTAAACGTACTTAGTTTTGATGCACTCGCGGCAGCGACTCCCGATGCTCCTCATATTTATGTTAAGGGCGAAGCGACTCTTACTACAATGCCAGATTACGTACAGCTTAGCGTAGGTATTACTGAAGTTGATAAAGACTTAATTGCTGCTAAAAATAAAACCGACTTAACCATCGCCAAGGCAATTAAGCTCGTAAAAGAAATTGGTGTTAAAGAGGGAGATATAAACGCCGGACAAATTTCAATAAACCGTGATAGCCAATACAACCGCACTACCGGTAATCAAGAATTTAAAGGCTTTAAGGTTTCTCGTACATTAACTGTAAAACTTAGCGATATAAATAAATACCCTGAGTTACTACAAAGCTTAGTTAACAACGGTATTAACGAAATTAATCAAACGCAATTTTTAGCAAGTAACTACAACGAGCTGCATAAAAAAGCGCAAAAGTTAGCAATTAAAGACGCACGGGATGCAGCAAAAGAGTTTAGTGAAGATTATGGCGTTGATTTAAAAGGGTTGTACAGCGCGTCACTAAGTCCACTCAATGTGCAGTCGCAACCTTATATGCGCACAGAAAAAGTAATGATGGCTGATAGCGCACCAAGTAACTATGTACCTGATGCCTACCATGCTGGAGAGATTAAAGTAACAGCCTCAAGCTACGCTGTGTACTACATAGATTAAACTTTATTTTTGGTGGTGCTCAAAACGTGCCACCAACTTCTCACCTTGCTCTTGGCTAATACGCGCTATTGAGTTGAGCATATTAGTCACTTCGCGTCTGTCGTATTCATTAGTTACATGTTCATTTATGTCATCAACAATCGCATTTAAATAGTTAAATAAACTGTTGCGTGCATCGGTATCTTTATGGGCAACAAACAAAATATTTTTAAATGCCTCAAGCACGTTTGTCATTACGTATGCATCGCCTTTGGCGTAATTACGCAGCGGTGTAAAGTTGTCGTGTAATAACTCATCAAAGCTTGTTTCATGAAGGTACAACAATGGGGCATTATCACTGTGCTTAAACGAGTAGTTAATATCGTTAATTGACAGCCGTTGAATAAGTAAAATACTCAGCATATCAATTGATTTAACCGCAGTACCTGGATCGTTTATGCCCGGGCTCATTGCCTTAACTGCAATTTCTGATATTTGCGTTAACCCATAACGGTAATGATCGCTAATGTACTCTTCTATATAAAAAATAAAGCAGTCGAGAATTTTATTTATCAGCTCTTCATCGTTCGCTATATCTTTATTACATTTTAAAAACGGATAGCCTTTAACTGTAAAATAGCCCTGGTTTACAGATATATACACCTTTATATCTTGCTCTGCCAAAATGGCACACAGCTTATCGGTATGTACGCCTTTATAATACCCTTCTGTTTTACTGCTAACCGAATGCCATTTGCTAAAGTCTGGAAAGTCTTCTACTGGGTTCTCTTGTTGTCTTTGTATTATTGTTTTAATTTCGTTTTTAGTTTGGCTAAACAAGCCATTTAATACGTTATCAACCTGAATGGCGCGAGAGATTGAATGTATAAAAAATACAAACAAACCTAATGAAATCAGGCCAAAAATAAGTGCAAACAACACACCAATTGAAGGAATTGCCGTACTGCCACCATCAAGCTTATTAATATTTATAAGCATAATAATAGAGTAAATTATGCTGCCTAAATAAAACCCCAAAACCATTTGGTGTGATTTACGCGTAATAAGCCCAGGCACTACGCGGGGCGATAAACTCGCACTGGCCGAATTTAAAACAACCATAACCATAGAAAAACTAAAAACAGTTAGCGAAATAATACTCCCTGCTAAGGTGCTTAAAATAGTACGCGCGTTTTCGGCGCTATCAACAAGTACAACCGATATAAACGATTTTAGCTGCTCAATAGGGGCTAAATATTCAACCGACATAGTTATAATGGCAAATACTAAAAAGCCCACTGAAAGCATAGAAGGGTAAAAGCCAATACTGTTAATCATTTCACGGTAACTGTCGGCTACTTTGCGAGGTACAAACATAAAATCCTTATGTATTTTTCTACTTACTTAATACCCTTAGCTTAGCATAGGCATTTATTAAACTTCTGATAATGCTGCTCAAATTTATATGTTATTATCACGCCCACAATAATAAAGCGCATGCTTATGCGATAAAAATAACAGGAAAACGCCGTGATCATTTCAACTTATGCTGCATTACTTGCATTCTTTTACATTTATTTGAGCTTTAACGTAATAAAAGTGCGCCGCGCGGAGCAGATATCACTTGGTGATAATGGTAACGCAACGCTGCAACGTGCTGTGCGTGCCCACGCTAACTTTATGGAGTACGTGCCAATTGCTTTAATTTTACTTTTTTTGGCAGAATACCAAGGGATTGCTAGCCATTACTGTCATATATTAGGTGGTGCGTTATTAATAGGGCGTGTGTTTCAAAATATAGGCATAGTAGAAAAAAGCCTGAAATATCGCCAAATTGGTACTATTACTACATTTTTAGTGATTATTGTTAGCGCCTTTGTATTGCTAGTGACACGTGGCTAATTAAAGAAAAGTTAATGAGCAAAATATTTATAATAGGTTTACCGCGTACCGGCACAACGAGTGTGTGCCACGCATTTTTAGAGCTTGGTATTACAACGGCGCATACCGCGTATACTAATGCTTGTTTTGAAAATGCTAACGCGATTGCCGACACTCCCATATTTAATGACTTTAAAGCGCTTGATATTCATTACCCACACTCTAAGTTTATTTATTTAGAGCGCGAACTTGGTGCATGGCTTGTATCAATAAAACAGCTTTTAACGCGTATGCACACTAATTTAACCCGTGCAGACGGGGGCTTTAATATTCATATAAAACGCTGTTATTTAAATACGTTTAGTGAGCTTTCGCTTAATAATATTAGCGACGATAGTTACTTAGCTCACTGCTATAAAAAACATTTTAATGATGCTCAAACGTACTTTAATAACCGCGACAACGATTTTTTATCCATTGATATAGCAAAGCCTGATAGCTATAAAAAGTTATGCGATTTTTTAGCATTAAAAAGTGATAAAACTGATTTTGAAAAAATGAATATGGGCGGCAAAGTCACCGCGTGGAACGATATTAAACACCCGTTAAAAGTTGAATCTACGGCTAAAGGACGGATAGATAAATTACTGCTTTACAAGATTTTTTAAAACAAATACGTTAAAATCCCCGCATTATTATTTAAGTTGTACAGAACATGTTTGAATTAAAATACCACACCCCATTTGAATGGACCGAAGTTGTCCTTGCTGACTTTAATACTTTTTTACAAGATCATGCCGCTGCTGAAAAAAAAGCATCGGGTATGGCTATGTCTATGCTTTCGCATTACCCAGACAAACGTAAATTAGTAAAAGCCATGACCGATTTAGCACTAGAAGAATTAATACACTTTAAACAAGTGCTTAAGTTACTTTTAGAGCGCGATGTAAACTTAGGTGACGACAAAAAAGATCCGTACATAAAACAAATACGTGCACTATTTAGACACGGTCGTGATGGTTTTTTAATGGACCGATTACTAGTAGGTGGTGTCATTGAAGCACGTGGCCACGAGCGTTTTTCTTTAGTTGCACAAGCACTTCCTGAGGGTAAAGAAAAAGACTTTTATGTTGCTATTGCTAAGTCAGAAGAAAAACATAAAAACCTATTTGTAGAACTCGCTTACGAATACTTTGAAAAAGAAGAAGTTGATGTTCGTCTAGAAGAGCTGCTTATAGCTGAAGCTAAAATTTGTGAAAGCATTCCGTTTACAGCCGCTTTGCATTAATTAATACCAGTGCAGAGCGTATTTACATGCTCTGTGCTTACCCCTTTTAAGCTTATTCCTTTATTAATCCCTGTGTGAATCATTGATTTGCAATTTGCGAATCAAAATAATAAAAAACACGTTCATACATCTTAATCCATTGATTATAAAAACAAAAACCTTTGGCCTCATACTTGCTACCTATATAGTAAGCAAATTGAGGGAAAGGCTTATGTTAAAATTTATTTTTATACTATTACTAATATCTTTTACCGCTATGGGCAGTGAAAGTCATTTAGATTATATAGAAAATGCAAATGGTGAGCGGGTACAAAAAGTATCGCACTTGGTTAAATGGACGCATACTCGCTTTGTGTTTACCCGTGATATTTCGCGTATAGCACTAGGCCACGAAACAACGCTTGATGTGAACGTGGTTAATGGTCGCGAGCTACTAATTTTAGCTAAAAAGTTAGGCCGTACATCTATGATGGTGTGGTACGACGATAAAAGCTCTGAAACATTTTTACTTGGCGTAACCGAAGACTACAGCGTACTAGAAAATGCCTTAAACGATATTCACCCTGACGTGCAGTTAACCATAGCACCTGATCGCCATGCTGTTGTATTACGTGGTGAAGTACCTACTATAAATTATCGTCATGCCGCTTATGAAGCTGCAAAAAACTACCTTTATGCCAGTAGCTCACAAGCATCACAACCCGTTATCACCTCAAATCCTAACCAAGGTATGTTTAATTCACTTGCTCAACGCTTGCAAGGCTTGGGTAACGCAAACGGCGGCAGCTCTCAAAACTCGAGTAAAGTCGCTATTATTAATTTAATAAAAGTAACTCAAGCACCCAAGCCAAAAGAAGAGCGTATTAGCGAAGTGATTAAATCAATGGGCGCAGATAAAGTGACCATTAAACGCATCTCGGTTGATGAGTTATCAAATGACGACAACGATGTGTTTTTACTTTCCGGCTCTGTAAAAAACCAGATAGAGCTAGTGCGCTTATTAAATACAATTAATAAATTATTCGAACCAGAGCAAGCATTACAAACTCAGGGCTCTCCTCTTGATCCTAATAATTTAATGGGCGGCGCAACGCAGGATAAAAGTTCAGGTATTGAAGTACTTGCCAACGAGTCAGGCGGTTTAATAAATGATGCTACCTCAGGATTAAATTTAAGTAATGTGAGTTCTAATATTGCAAGAGCAACGTTGCTGTCAGTGGCTGGCGGTAAAGTTTTGTCGAGTATTGAAGTTGAAGATTTACCGCAAGTGCGTGTATCGGTGCAGCTATACGAAGTAAATCAACGTAGGTTAAAGCAATGGCGCCCAGATATTAGCGTGCTCTCTAATGGATATGAAAAAGAAGCGGGTTTATTTGGCCGTGACGGTATGACTGAACGCGAATCAGGCTCTGCAACAATAGAAAATGCGCTGCAATTAATTGGCGGTCAATTAACTAATAACTTACAGCTTTCTACCTCACAGTTTGCCATTGATATGTTATTTTCATTACTTGAACAAGAAGGTATTTCTCGAACGCTTTCTCGCCCTACAATCACGGTTTTAGCCGGTGAAAGTGCCGTGTTTAAAGTCGGTGGTGAAGTACCTGTACCTACAAGTTATAGCCCATCTGGCATTACAAGCGGTCAGCAAGGTAGTAGTGGGTCGGTGTTTAGCGGTACAGAATTTAAATCATTCGGAGTTGAATTAAATGTACGCGCCATGGTTGACGACAAAGATAGAATAACACTTGATCTAAACCCAGTAATTTCATTACCCGATACCACGTTAACTGCCGAAATTGCACAAAGCACAGGCAGCAGTTTAAACAGTAGTGCATTTAATACACGCAGCATGCAAACGTCAACGCGTTTAAAAGATGGTCAGCCTCTTATTATTGGTGGCTTAATTAGCACCGATAACAATGCAAGCCACGACTTTGTACCTGATGGCAACGGCAATAGCATGCTAGGCAAGTTAAGTGAAACAACCAGCAAAAGTGAAAACAACCGCGAGCTTATAATTGTTGTAACTCCAAATCTGGTGCGTGAACCAATTAACACATTACGTTCGTGGGAACAGGCAAATATAGACACACAGGTACTTAGCTATATACAGGAGCAAGGGCTATGAAAATATTTTATATTATTTTACTGCTTACTTTATCGGGTTGCGCTCATATTGATTACAAGCCAACAGTAAATCCTTACAACGCGTTGGGTGACATAGTAAAAAAATACCAATTAAATGCCCAACCATTAAAGTGTGAAGGTATAAATGCAAGTAACTGTTTAAACCTAGTGCATGAGGTGAATCAGTTAATGCTTGAACACCCCGATAACACGGCAATACTGTCGATATCGGCCTACGTACTTTATAAAAGTGGCCGTGCTAATCAATCTCAACAAGTTATAAACACATTACTGAATAAAGCTAATCCACCATTAAATGCAATTACTTTAGGGGTTACGTTAGCAATAGAGCAAGGTAATTTAGCTAAAGCAAAAAGTATTGCTCAATACGGCGTTGATGTTTTTGGTACACATGCTTCACCATACCTGCAAATGGCCTCTATACATTATGCCCAGGGCAACTACGTTATAGCTTCAAACTACTTAGAGCTTTCGGTTAAGTTTGGTTTAAATAGTACCGCCTATTTTTACCATAAAGGGTTAATTGAAGAAGCTAATACCAATAATTTATTGGCCTGTGGCTACTATGAGCAAGTTTTACGTGTAGAACCCACGCATAAAAAAGCACTTGCTAGGCGCGGTAAACTCTCTGTTTTAGGTAATTGTTATTCTTAAGGCCTTCGGGCCTTTTTTTATACCTAAAATTTGGCATTATTAAGGAGCCAAAACCACTTTATTATTTATCAAAAATAGTAGTAGAGCTTACGCTAATCATACGTTTTATAAGTTACCCCACAAGACTGCTTCTAATATTTAACCCTTTTTGAATACCTATTAGTTTTAATAATTTAACAGAGCGTTTCTAACATTAAGTATCTAAAAATTATTTTTTAATATTGATTTGCATTTTGCAAATCAAAAGTAAAAACAGCTAAAGAATAAATAATCTAAACACACTAACCATATGTATTTAAAGGATTTAATTAGTTGGCATGGTCCTCGCTATATATAAAGTGAGCATAAGCTCTTCTAATTTAAAGGCTACGATTATGAAAACTATTAAACATAACTTAAATAGCAAAAAGCAAAAAGGTTTTGTACTAACGTCAGAGCTAATCATTCTTTCTACTTCAATGGTAGCGGCACTTGTAATTGGTTTATCTACATTACGTGACTCGGTAACCAGCGAACTTGAAGATGTAGCTGAAGCAATTGGCTCACTTGACCAAAGCTATGTATTTGACGGCATGATTAACGCCGAAGGCACAGCTGAAGTGTCTGGTTCTGGGTTTGTAGATTCAGTTGATGTGTACGCAGGCGATGGTAGTTCATTCACTTTTGTTGCATCAGACTTTAGTGAAAGTGCCGCACTTGTTAGTGCAACACCAAGTGGTGATGCTGCAACGCGTACAACGGCAGGCGGCTCACAAGGTAACTAACGCAAGGTACCCAATATAAGGCAAGCAGGTTTGAATACCAAGCTTAAGGCTCACTGCCACAAAAAGTGTGGCAGTGAAAGTTACTCTGGAGGAATATTATGAAAAGTAAAAGTAACAAAGGCGCAACCACTGCGGCTCTCATATTACTCATCACCTCTGGCATGTTAGCTTCGGCTTTGGGTATTAGACAGGTAAACGATGAAAATAGCGTAACAGCTTGGGTAGTAAACAAAAATATGTCTGCCGGCCAAACTGTAACCGTTCACGATGTAGAGCAAAAGAGTATAGATCCAAGTAACTATTCAAATATTGCACTGAGCGTTCAAAATCCGCGTGCATTAATAGGTCAAAAATTAGCAACTAATAAAATGGTTGAACAACCCTTATTCGACACCGATTTTATTAGAGAAAAAAGCCAAAATTTATCAGAAGCCATTCCGGCAGGGCGTGTTTTATATACTTTAAAACTAAACACCTTAGATATTCCGCTTTCGCGCATACACAAAGGTGACCGACTCGACATAGTCGCTAAAACTAATCGCTTAGTAAGAACAGTTGCCCGTGATGTACAGTTGATTGGTGTTTCAAAAGGTCCTAAATCGCAAGCCGCTAAAAGTGGCGTAATGGATAATTTAGCTAAAGAGTCTAACTCCGCTGCGGGCGGTGTTTCATTAGTCCTTGCGGTACTTCCAAAAGATGTTTATTCGTTGGCGGGTATAGATAACGCCGACAAAGTTTCAATTATTGTGCATAGCGCTTATGACATTGAACAAGGTCGTTTGCAAAACTTTTCACGCTTACAAACCAGTCGCACAATCGAAGTGGTTAAAGGCGTTAAAAATGAAGCTGTATATGTAGCTAAGTGAGTTTTTATGTTTAATTTATCAAGCAAACATGAAGAAGTTCAAACCAGTTTAAGTACCTTTGAAGAGCTTAAAAAGCTATTGCACGATGCCGTTATCGAAGAGTACGAACAAGAACCAACCGCGCTTTTATCAAGTAATGTTCTCGAAAAAATCTCTGCATTGTGCAGTGAAATTCCACAATTTAATCAATCTTCATTTAATCAATACCAACAAGAGCAGGTTGTTCAGGCTGTATTTGATGAAATTCAGGGTCTGGGTCCTATTGCACAGTTTATGCTGGACGATCAGGTTAGTGATATTTTAATAAACGACACGCAAGATATATGGATTGATAAACAAGGCAAACTACTTTGCACTGCCAGTAAGTTTGATGACGAACGCCATTTACGCCGATTTGTTGATCGCTTACTTGATGGCTGTGGTCGACAAGTCAATGCGCTTATGCCAATTGTTGATGGCAAACTAAAAGATGGTAGCCGTGTTCATATTATTGTACCGCCTGCGTGTACCAGCGCCGCGATTGTATCGATTCGTAAGTTTAATCATAAAAAAATAAACGATGACTTTTTAGTTAATAATCATTTTTTAGATAAAAACATCTTATCGTTTTTAAAAAGTGCAGTTAAAACAGGCGTTAATATTTTAGTGTGTGGCAATGCGGGGGCTGGTAAAACGTCATTATTAAACGTACTTGCCAACTCAATTAATCCAAATGAACGTGTTGTAACCATTGAAGAAAGCGCTGAGCTTAATTTGCATCACAACCATGTTGTGCAATTGGAAGCCCACGACACAAACAGCGATGGTAAAGGTGCAGTAAGCCTAAGAGATTTAGTAAAAGCAGCCCTTAGAATGCGCGCAGATAGAATACTTGTTGGAGAGGTACGCTCTGGCGAAGTAATCGATATGCTCCAAGCAATGAACTGTGGTCACCAAGGTTCGATGACGACCATACATGCTAACAGCGCAAATGATGCCGTTATTCGTTTATCTACCTTAGTGCAATTACACAATGCACAACTGAGCGATACCCATACAAGTTCGCTAATCGCGTCGAGTATTCAACTTATAGTGCATGTTTCTCGCTCAACTAATGGCACCCGAACTCTAAAAAGTATTGGTGAAATTAAGCGTGTTAATGGCGGCGCACATTTTAGCCCGCTATATAGTATTAACGAAGCAGAGCCTGTACAAAGTGAGTTAATAAATACCTCGAGTGTTATTGAGTTTATGAAAGGCCAAGGGGCAAATGCACAAGAATTAAAAGCATTACTGCACAATAACCCGGAGGCTAACAATGACTAAACTTGATTATTTATTAGCTATAGCGGCGGTTATAACCTTTGTACTTGCAACTAGTGTGTTGGTTTCTTTGTATGCTAAAAATAAAAGCAGCCAAGGCACTAAAAAAGTAGATATTTTAGAAGAAAAAGACGTCCTTACTTTGTCACTACGAGTGCTAGGCTTAAACATAAGTAACGCCTGGTTTATAAGCATGGCGTGCTCGCTCTCTAGTAGCTCATGGTTTTTAGCTAAATTATATTACCCAGAGGCATCAACCAGCGCGTTTATTATTTCAATCGTGGTTTTTGTAACCTGTTTTATAACTGTGATTGACTTGGCTCATTATAAATTAGCAAAATTTGAGCATCATTTTTTAGAATTTATTGAAACCGTACAATCGTGTTTAAGCACAGGGTTATCGCTACAGCAATCAATGCAGTTTGCTGATGAACATGCAGACCCATATATAAAAAAACAAAGCACCTTACTAATACAACGCATGAGCATGGGTAGTGATGCCGAAACGTCGTTTGCCCCTTTAATTGAAAGATACAACTGCGAAACCGTAAGATTGTTTGCTCATAGCATCATTACACATACACAAAGCCAGTGTGATTTAACCGATATGCTAAAAAGCGTATGCAACATGATGTCGCTTCGGACCCTCGACCGCCAACAGCTAAAAGCTAAGCTTTCGGGTACTAAGTACGCTGCTGTATTTAGTGGTTTTTTACCTTACGCACTAATTCCTTTATTTAGCTATACCGATCCAACCTGGTTTGAACCATTATTAAACGATCCTAATGGGATTGCATTTATAACGGTTGCGCTTCTTTGTCAGCTATTTGGTTTTTTATGGCTACGCCTTAGCTTAAGGGTAACATTATGATTGATATACTTTTACTTATCGGACTTTTAGTAAGTATGGGCTCATTTATCCATATTCATAGGCAATCTCTTAAAGTCGAATTAGATAAACCCGATACTAAAAACATTAATTGGTATCCGCTAATCATCATCTCTAAACGTCAACTAAGACAAGCAGGGATTCAAATTAATAAAATATTAATAAGCCTGTACTGCTTCAAAGTGGCTGCTACTTTTAGTGCATTTACGGTTATAGAACTAACAGGTTATGAGCTGAGCCAATCGATTAAATTATTACTGTGTTTTATGTGTTTTTTTGCACCCGAATGCTGGTTTTTATTACGTAAAAATCAACGTAAAACCGTTATAAATAATAGCTTAGAGTTTTTTTTACGGGTGTTACTGGTTTACATGCGCGCTGGATTTTCACTAGAGCGCTCATTTGCACTGGCGGTTGATCATGGATTAAGTCAAAAACACCCATTATACAAAGAGCTAAAGTTATTTTTATTCGAACTAAGCGCAGGTAAAGATCGTGAATTTGCATTTAATTCACTTTTTGAACGAACTGGCGTATTAGGAATTAAAAAACTCGCCAACTTAATGTTAATAGGGTCAAAACTTGGTACGCCACTTATCCAAGCAGTAGAGGCTCAACTTGAAGGCCTAGCTCTAAAAAAGAACATTTTACTCGCTAAAAAAGTAAACAAAAAAGCGATGCACACAACCTTTCCCATTATCTTAATTTGTTTTCCGATGTTTTTGGTATTGGTGTTTTTTCCCGCAGCATTACAAGTAATGAACGTACTTAAAATGCTTGTAGAAGTGTTATAGGAGCCTGATATGAAAAAGCATTATCAACAAGGGTACATACTTACTATTGAGCTTATATTAATTATAACTATTTTAATTATTGGCTCAATTGGTGGGGTGATTTTAGTAAGGGATGCCCTTATTAAGCGCCACCAAACTAAGGTAGATAATCAAATTACTGTAGTTGATGCTAATAATAGACCACTCGGTATTGCAGTAAGTTTTGATGAGCATCAAGCACCACTCATTTTTTATACAGACCGTGGAGCAAACAACACGTACAGGGCATTAATAGGCATAAGAGATGATAGGTTTACCTCGCGAGAAGCTGTTTATTACGATGCTCCAAATTGCCAAGGTAACCCGTGTTTAAAGGGCTTAAGCGATGAAGCAACCGACAGCCAAGGTGTCAGCAAGTTAAATAATACCGGTAATGTAAGTTATATAAATGCGCTGCAGCAAGGTCCAAATTATGCAATAGGGCAGTTAGGTAACACCGTTATTGGTCAGTTATTAAAAAGTACGCCACAACAATGCCCTGCTAATAGTGAACAAATTCTATCTCGTTATGTATCGCAAAAAGTAGTAACAGGCTCACCTTGTGAAAGCTTTGAAATAGATAAACAACCGGCCGACAGCAGTTGTTTAGTTGGAGTAACAGCTTTAGGAAATCCACTTTTAGGTACAAGCGATCAAGGTTTATCGCAATCGTGTGATACATGCCAAACAGGGTACGAATCGCAAGGTGACATACTTGATTTATATTTACCTCAGGTAGAACCGCTTTTAAATACAGCCCTTAATGCACTTTCATTAGTAGGTATAGGCACAAACGTTGATATAGAGCTTGGTACAATATGCTGCCCAGAAGGTACACGCTTAGAAGAAGATGAAAACATTGTAGAGACACTCGTCTTCACTATTTTACAAACTACATTTGAGCTGGTCGGGATCGATTTAGTAAATAACCTTATCATTAGTGAAACACTGAGCTTAATAGGAATTGAGCCAGGCATTACATATTGCAAAACATCACTTAATTTAGTTAATGCAGAACAAGTAATTAATATCACCACAGGCGAACCTGCACTTAGTAGCTTAACACCACCATTTAAAGTTTTACTGCCCGTACATAGCGGCCAAAACAGTACAACGTGGATACATACTCCCCCAAAAGGGGAAGGAGAACGTCAATGAACGCCTCAAATATATTTACCTCACATTCTAATTTAGCAGATACACCAACTGATGAAATATCAACAGAAATTAAAGAAACGCTAACGCTACTAAAACAGTTTTATGACGTTGCAATTGTTAAATTTATCGATTTTAGAGAAGTTTATTCAGAGCAGTTAATAACCTGCAGCGATAAAGAAAGCGTCGAAAATGAGTTATTAAGCTATCAAAAACGCTGCACACAAGAAAAACTATATTTATTTGAAGATACTTTTTTTGATGATGTATCAAACAACACTCACAAATTAATTCGTTTTTATGCACAATATCCAATTTATAGTGTCACTAATAAATTGATAGGCGTAGTGCTGATGGCCGATTTAGCACCTAAAACATTAATAGGTTCACAAAAAGATCAGTTTATTTCATTTGCTCAATTATTGCAGACACAGTTAAATAAAAATTCAGATTCAGTAAGTAATCAAAGTACTAATCCTGAGAAAAAGAATTATGGGGAAAAGTATATTCATGTATTTAGTTTAGCACCCGTCGCATTCTTAATTGCATTAGTATTATGCTCATTCACTGCATTACTTCTTTATACTATAGAAAAAAAGGAGCTGCAAAGTAATTACAATGAACAAACTCAGCAATTACGTAAAACGTTATTTAATGCTTTAGAGCGATTTGATAATCAAGGATTATATATATCGCAAAAAGATTTAGTTATCGCAGGTTTTTTACAAAGCCAAAATAGCTATACAAAAGAACAACTTAATAATTTAGTGCAGAGTCAGGTTTCACAAAGCTTAACTTATAAAGGGTATGTTGTGTTTGATTCTGAGTATAACCAGCTTGCACTTTGGTCAAAAAATAATTTTGATTTAGCCGCGTATGGGTTTACAAACTGGTTAAAAAAATTCAATAAAAGAGCGAACAAACAAGCAGTAGAAGTATTTACGGTTGCTGATACGGCTTTCTTAATTTCTGAAATAAAAATAAAAAAAGGCTCTATTTATACACTTACAGCATTTGATTTAAGTAAGTTTTTAAAAGCCGTTATTGGCAAATTAAACACTGAAAATTATAACGTTTTTATAGCAACACCACAGTTTACTTTAGGAAAACAAGGAGAAGTAAACCCGAGTATAATTAAAAATAGTATTAGCGCTTTAAGCAGTCGTTTTCCACCTACTTGGCGCTTGCATGTGCAACCAATGAATAAAATAGTACGACCACAAATAACTAAATACAGTTTAATCAGATTAGGGTTAATCTCTTTTTGTGTATTCGCGTTTGTGTATTATTTTTTACGTTTGCCAAGGCGTTTACACAGTGAAATAAAACAAAAAAATCAGTTAATACTCAATAGAGAGGAGCTTTTTTCAAGTTCTCTGGATGCACTGCCGCATGGGTTTGCTATTTTTAATAGCCACGAATTTCCTGTGATTACCAACAATGCTTTTAATCTTTTATTTGCACAGGTGAATAAACAAAACAGTCAGCTATCGTATAGCCAGCTGATAAGTATTGCGCAGCAGCATAATATTATAAATCATTACCATGAACATCATAAGCTTGATGATGATCGTAACCAATTAATAGATATAGGTTTTACAGACGGGAAGTGGATAACTGTATTACAAAGACATACAGATTTTAATGGTTTCGTTTGCTACTTTAGAGATGATACAGAGGCACATCAAAAAGAATGTTTACTCGCTGATGTTCTCGAAAAATCAAAACAGACAAATCAATTAAAAGAAAAATTTGTTACAAGGCTTAGCCGTCAGTTGAAAACGCCTTTATCATCTTTAAAGTCATTAATTGAAATATCTAAAGATCCAATAAGCTTTAACGAATTTAAAAACAATGTGGGGAATATTTCTGATGTGTGCGACCAGCTTGAAAGTGTGATTCAACAGCTCGTAAATATAAATAAATCAGAGATAGGTAAGTTAAAGCTTCAGGCCAAAAACGTAAACCTAAATCAAATGATCAATAATAATATATCGATTTTAGCTAAAGAGGCTGAAAATAAAAGAATCGTTCTTAAAAATAATATTACGCCTGAATTAACGGTCGCAAGCGATGAAAAGTTAATTTCTCAATTGGTTATTCAGTTAGTGACTGAGGTTTTGGATTCATCAAATAATACAACGCTTTCAATTAACGCTCAGATTAAAAATGAAAGTAAACGTAATTACTTACACCTCGATTTTTCATTAAGTAATTTGATCGACAGTAGTAACTTTATAACTGAGCTTAAAAGTATATCGGGTGATGATATAACGCGCTTTATAGATGATAAAGACGTGTCATTAGAGTTAAAGTTTTTTATTTCAATATTTAAAATGTTAGGTGGTAAAGCGATAACTGTAAGTAGTAACGCGAATAAATCAACGATATCACTTTCTATGTTGGTAAACATAGCAACCAAACAAGGTAAGGGTAAAGACAACGAGCAAGAAGCACCAAGTAGCTCGTTAACAAATACTGATTTAGTAACTAACAAACACCAAAACACGCTATTACTGGTTGATGACGATCCTCTTGTTGAGATTGTAATTAGAGCAATGCTAAAAAATGAGAATATTAAAATAGATTACGCGCGCAGTGCAATAGAAGCAATGTTGATGGTATCGCAAAACAGTTACGACATTATTTTAATGGACATAGTAATGCCAGAATTGTCGGGAACTGACGCTATGTTAAAAATTAAAAAACACAGTGACAATTTGAAAACTAAAATAATTGCGCATACATCGACACCCGATACAGATTCAAAATACGTTAACCAGGGCTTTGATGACATGCTATTAAAACCAGTAAAACAAGGTGTATTAATAAACCAAATAACACGCATTTTAAAAGATAAGTCGTTATAAGTTAGCGTATATTACTGGAACAGTAATGAGGTAAAAAATGAAAAACACTATTGAAAATATGACTGAAGTTATCGAGTTTAAAGTAACGCCAATAAATAAAACTAAACGACTGCTTTTAGTAGATGATGACTTGCTAATAGAAATAGTAATTAGGAAAATGCTTAACGAAGAAAATATTTTAATAGATTTTGCATCAAGTGCTATAGAGGCACTACTTATGGTTTCTCAAAATATTTACGATATTATTTTAATGGATATAGTAATGCCGCAATTTACAGGTACCGACGCAATGCTAAAAATAAGAAAGCATGCTGACGCATCAGCAACAAAAATTATCGCTCATACATTTAGTGAAAACGAAAATAGTGATAACAAGTATGTGAAGCTTGGGTTTAACGGTCTGTTATTGAAGCCAGTTAAGCAAAGTGTATTAATAGAAAATATTAGATCTTTCTTGGAATGATAAATAGAAACAGTAGGGCGGTTAACTATTTTTTATTTATAGCTTACTAAAAAATTAAATTATAACTTTTGAAAGCACTAATATTTATTAGTGCTTTTGTGTATATGAACCTTTAATTTATTTAAATTTGTAAAAGTCCTTTAATAAGAATAATTACTTCAAATTATTCCTTCAAAGTATTACAAACTTCGCTTTTGTAATTGTTGCATGTATACGAGTCATCGTTTCACACTTCTTAAAGCGGTTTGATAAACACAATTGTTAAACGCTGTAATATTATAAAGTCAGTAAATTTATTTAGCCTAGAGCCCACGTATCGCAAGGGTTTAACTTTTAAAACATTAAGATTTTTTAATAACTAATAAATACTCATCTTGGGACGGAATTTGCTTTATAAGGTTATATTCCAATTTTATAGTTCACGAAATATTATAATTTTTAAAGTTAAAGAGGCAAAATTATGAACAAGACACAGTACGTTACAGTAGAAGGTCATCAAATTGCTTATCAAGAAATGGGACAAGGAACACCTTTATTATTGATACACGGAATACCAACCAATAAATTTTTATGGCGAAATGTGATGCCAAAACTTGCATCAAAATATCGAGTAATAGCGCCTGATTTACTAAACTTTGGTGAATCTGATATGCCAATTAACACCGATGTATCTATAAATGCGCAATGTAGAATAATGTGTAAGTTTATGGAAGAACTCGGTATTTCTAAAGTTAATATTGCTGCACATGATATTGGTGGTGGTGTTGCTCAATTAATGGCTGTAAATCATCCGGATAAAGTAAACGGGTTGGTTTTAATTGATAGTGTATGTTTTGATTCTTGGCCAATACCAGAATTTGAACCTTTGCTAGAACCAGGTGTAGAAGAAAAAACAACTGTAGCCGAATTTGCTGATACATTAAGAGATTTCATGCCCAAAGGCGTTACGACTCGAGCGTAATGACTGAAGAGTTGATGAAAATATACTTAGCACCATGGAGTAATGAAAAAGGAAAAGCCGCTTTATTTAGTAACATGCGCAGGCTTAATAAAGAATATACCGAAGCTATTACAGGCGATCTTAAAAGCTTACCTCATGAAACACTCATAATATGGGGTAAAGAAGACAAATTTCAAAAGCCAAAGTATGCGCCAATGTTAGAAGAAGCAATTCCAAATTCATCATTGATTTGGATAGATAAAGCCGCTCATTGGGTTATTGATGAACATCCAGATAAAGTGTCTGAGCTTATTAGTGAATTTATGAATGATAAAACATTCTAGTGAATTACTAGGTTTATTAAAAAGCTATTTGTTTCAATACGTTAAGTTTGATTGGGTAAAGTAGCGAATAGGCAATCATTGTAATACCGCTTGATTATATTAATAACCAAGCGGTATTTTTATATGTTCAAGAAGCTAATACCGTAAATGGGTAAGGCACTAACTATTAAGATAAGTAGGTTAATGCTTATTAAATAGTCAAAATATCGCGTTTATACGTTAATTAATGAAGG
Source organism: Pseudoalteromonas sp. S8-8 (assembly GCF_000497875.1). Classification (NCBI taxonomy): domain Bacteria; kingdom Pseudomonadati; phylum Pseudomonadota; class Gammaproteobacteria; order Alteromonadales; family Pseudoalteromonadaceae; genus Pseudoalteromonas; species Pseudoalteromonas sp. S8-8. Next base: position 13,876 of record NZ_AUTR01000007.1, on the reverse strand, counting down.
TGAGTAACTTGGTTATGTATTTATTTATGCTATTTAACATAATATAAATTATAGGTAGTTAATGTATATATAGAAAGAGCACTTAAATGCGCTCTTACTATGTCCAATACTAGACGGTATCGGACATTAAGTGATTTTATTACAATAACAGATATTACTAATACAGATACTTTATTTATCAATTTGTTTAATCAATACTTAATAAACGCTCAGCTGTATATTCATTGGTAATTAACCCGCTGATCATGTTTGACCTTACTGCGCCTAAAATGGCTAACACTTTTTCTTCACCAGCAGCTATCGCATAAATCTGTTTGTTAGCATTTGTTTTTAATGGCGTACTTGCTACACGCTGATTAACTGTGCAATCTAAAAGCTTACCGTTTTTATCAAACACCCAACTAATCATTTCACCAACGGCACCAAGATCTTGTAGCTCTTTAAGTTCTTGCGCATCAATAAAACCATCTATGTGCAATGGCGATTTTTCACCTAAGCTACCAATACCCACAAATGTTACATCGGCATCTTTTGCGAGTTTTAAATTACCGGTTATATTTTGCTGTGCATGTAACTGTTCTTTTTCTTCAATGCTTCTTGGTAAAACTGGCAATGGCATTGGATAATGTTTTGCATTGGTATGTTCGGCCATTCTTACTACAACATCATAAGGTGAAGCCGATCCATCTAAAGCCATATTACCTAGCATTGCTACAATTTTATGTTGCGGACAATCAACGGTTCTTAGCTCATCTACACATGAACGTAAAACTCGACCGGTTCCCATAGCAAGTACTTTGGGTTGTTCTGATTTTAAATGACGTTCTATTTCAGCCGCGCCAGCTTGAGCCAAACCTAATGTAGATGAAGGTTCAGACGGATCGCTCGGTACAACTTCACACGAATCTAACCCAAAACGGCTTTTTAATTTTTCGGCCAAATCCATACATTTAGCAATCGGGTGGTCAAGTCTAACTTTAATTAATCCTTGGCTCACAGATAATGCGACCATTCTTTGTGCAGATTGACGCGATATATTTAGCTTTTTAGCAATTTCATCTTGTGTGTTACCGCCAACATAATATAACCACCCTGCTCTGGCTGCATCATCTAGCTTTCTAATTTCTGTATTTGATAGCTTTACCACGTAAACCTCTTAAAATATAAGGAAAACTAAATCCTTATTTTCATTACATAATTTTAATTATATGTGCTGCTATATAAATTATTTTATTAATTTTGGAATATCTATTTATCAATAACGTTTTTGTTATTTATAATTGTAAATATACCATTCCTTAATAAAAAATACCTAGGTTTCATAGGATTATGTAATTAGAATTTAGTTAATAGCACCCTTATAAAGGTGCTATTTAAGGTATTTAAAAATTGGCTTTAGCGAATTGTTAAACCGTTATTATCAAACTTTAATACTTTATCTGCCGGTGCGCTTAGGTAAATACTGTCGCCATATTTTAATGGGCAATCACCATCTGCTTTTACTGTGACGGTCCCTTTGCCTTCAATATTTATATGTAAAAAGCTCTCCGATCCTAAATGCTCAATTACACCTACAGTTCCAGCCCAAGTACCTTGCTCAGTTGAGAGTGTTATATGCTCTGGTCGTATACCAATACAGCTAACATTCGCATCTTCATTTTGTGGAGCATCTATAAAATTCATTTTTGGCGAACCAATAAAACCAGCTACAAATTTGTTTACAGGTTTTTTATAAAGCTCTAAAGGTGTGCCTACTTGTTCAATAATACCGGCATTAAATACCGCGATTCTATCTGCCATTGTCATGGCTTCAACCTGATCGTGTGTAACATAAACCATTGTTGTAGCTAAGCTTTTATGTAATTCAGATATTTCTAAACGCATATTTACACGTAGTGACGCATCTAGATTTGAAAGTGGTTCATCAAATAAAAATGCCGATGGTTGGCGTACAATTGCGCGCCCTATCGCTACACGCTGGCGCTGACCGCCCGATAATTGCCCAGGCTTTCGGTCTAAATAATCGGTCAAATTAAGAATTTTAGCGGCGTTAGCAATTTTACTTTCGATTTCTGCAGGGCTTACCTTGGCTCTTTTTAAAGGAAAAGCAATATTGTTACGCACTGTCATATGCGGATACAACGCGTAGGATTGAAACACCATTGCTAAGCCTCTTTTTGCAGGCGGTGTTTTTGTAGCGTCAATGCCGTCAATTTCTATATTACCACTGGTGGTATCTTCAAGACCTGCGATCATACGAAGTAATGTAGATTTACCACAGCCTGATGGCCCAACAAATACGATAAACTCACCGTCTTTAATTTCCAAGTCGAGCGGTTTAATTACGTTTACTTCATCAAAGTTTTTAGTGACTTGTTTTAGTGTGATGCTGCCCATGTGTATTCTCCTATTTTACTGCGCCGAAACTTAATCCACGCACTAATTGTTTTTGACTAAACCAACCAAGTATTAAAATTGGCACAATGGCCATGGCAGATGCTGCCGATAACTTAGCGTAAAATAACCCCTCAGGGCTTGAGTAACTGGCAATAAATGCCGTTAAAGGTGCAGCATTTGCAGCGGTTAAAATAAGTGTCCAAAATGCTTCGTTCCACGACAAAATAACATTTAACAATAACGTTGAGGCAATACCCGGTAAGGCTATTGGCAATAAAACATGAAATATTTCTTCACCAATTGTTGCGCCATCCATACGTGAAGCTTCAAGTATTTCGTTTGGTATTTCTCTAAAGTAGGTGTAAAGCATCCATACCATTATTGGTAAGTTAATGAGTGTCATTACAATCACTAAACCTAATTTTGTATCGAGTAACGCAAAGTCACGAAACAATAAATAAATCGGAATAAGTACGCCTACTGGCGGTAACATTTTGGTTGAAAGCATCCACATTAATAAATGCTTTGTTTTTTTAGTTTGTACAAAAGCCATAGACCACGCAGCAGGTACCGCAATTAATAAACCCAGCAAACTTGAACCTAGCGATATAACTACAGAGTTCCAAAAATGGGTAAAGTATGGCGAGCGCGACAGTACATCTCGGTAATTTTCTAGCGTCCAATCAAACGCATATAAGCTTGGGCTTGCTGAAATTGCTTCGGCTTCGGTTTTAAAGCTGGTGATTAACGTCCATAAAATTGGAAAGAAAATCATGCCGCTTATTGTCCATGCTGCAATGGTATAAATTAGTTTGGAACGACGGCTATCTTTTATAGTCATTATTAACCCTCCAAGTTTTTGCCAATTAAGCGCATTAAAAATATAGCGACTATATTTGCAATAATAACTGCAACTATGCCCCCTGCCGAACCGCCACCTACATCAAATTGAAGTAGTGATTGCGTGTAAATTAAGTACGTTATATTGGTCGACGAATAACCAGGGCCGCCACTAGTTGTAACTAATATTTCAGCAAAAATTGACAGTAAAAATATAGTTTCGATTAAAATAACCGCAGTTACAGCGCGCGATAAGTGCGGTAAAACGATGTAAAAAAACTTACTAAATGGGCCTGCTCCGTCCAAATCAGCCGCTTCTAATTGCTCGCGGTCTAAAGATTGTATAGCTGTGAGTAATATTAATGCTGCAAACGGTAACCACTGCCAAGACACAATAATGATGATTGAAAATAACGGCATTTGAGCAAAAAAGTCGATAGGTTCAAAACCAAGCCAAATCGAAAAATGTGCAAATAAGCCATTAACTGGGTTCATTAGCATGTTTTTCCATACCAATGCCGACACAGTTGGCATTACAAAAAATGGGGCTAGTACCATAATGCGAACATAGTTTCGTCCCCATATTGCTTGGTCTAGTAAAATAGCTAAGCCAATACCACCACAAATAGTGATCAGTAAAACCCCAGTTACTAGGTAAAGCGTGTTAAAAAATGATTCAAAAAAAGCCGGATCAGTTAGGAAAAATTCATAGTTTAAAAAGCCTACAAACTCTTTATCCCCTGGAACGAGTAAGTTGTAATCAATAAATGAAAAATACAGTGTCATACACAGCGGAACTATCATCCAAGCAAGTAATAAAATTACACTAGGAAGAAGCATAAACCGAGCAAGCGTGCGCGAGTTAGTTGTTGCCATAAAGGTGACCTTAAAAAAGCCAATTCTATTTACTTGTTAACTATCAAGTGAAAATCAGAAACCCTTGATAGCGTTTATAACTAACAAGTAAATAGAATTGACATAAAATATTGGGTAAGTTTGAGTACTTACCCGCCCATTACATGCTATTTAGGATAGCGAGCTTTACGCATTGTTCGCTCAACAAGGTGCTGAGACGTACTAAGCGCTTGCTTAACGGTCATTTGGCCAGTTAATGCTGCTGAAAATTGTTGCCCAACAGCTGTACCAATTCCTTGAAACTCAGGAATGGCAACAAACTGAATACCTACGTAAGGCACCGGTTTAACGGTTGGATTTTTAGGATCTGCAGATTGAATAGAATCTAAGGTAATTTGCGCAAACGGTGCTGCGTCCATGTACTTTTGATTACTGTAAAGTGATTTACGTGTACCTGGCGGTACTTTTGCCCAACCTTTTTTGTCGGCTACAAGTTGAGTGTATTCTTTAGATGTTGCCCAGCTAATAAATTTCATTGCGGCATCTGGTTTTTTGCTGCTTGCCGGTACGGCTAAAGTCCAAGACCATAACCAGTTACCGCGTTTACCTAGACCGTTATCTGGCGCAAGTGCAAACCCTACTTTATCGGCAACTTCTGAGTCTTTTTTGTTAGTAACAAATGCGCCTGCAACTGTTGCATCAATCCAAATACCACATTTTCCGGTTTGGAATAGTGCAAGGTTTTCATTAAAACCGTTTGCAGATGAACCAGCAGGACCAGATTCTTTCATCACATCTACATAATACTGAAGGGTATTTTCCCATTCTGGGGTATTAAACTGTGGCTTCCAATTTTCATCAAACCAACGAGCACCAAACGAATTTGCCATGGATGTAATAAGCGCAACGTTTTCGCCCCAACCTGCTTTACCACGTAGACAAAGGCCATAAACACCTTCTTTTTTATCTGTCATCGCTTTAGCAGCTTTGCGTATAAAGTCCCATGTTGGGGCTTTAGGCATTGTCAGCCCTGCTTTTTCCATTAAGTCAGTGCGGTACATAACCATTGAGCTTTCGCCATAAAATGGCGCAGCATAAAGCTTGTCGTTAATCGTTAAACCGCTTCGGATTGCCGGAATTAAATCGTCTAAATCGTAGTTTTCACCTAAATTATCCAGCTCTTTTAGCCAATTTTGCTTGCCCCAAATTGGTACTTCATAAGTACCTATGGTCATAACATCGTATTGGCCGCCTTTTGTTGCTACATCGGTAGTGACACGTTGGCGAAGAATGTTTTCCTCTAGAGTGACCCATTTTAGATTTATATCAGGGTTTTGGCTGGTAAAGTCACTACTTAATTCTTTCATGGTGATCATGTCACCATTGTTAACAGTCGCTATTGTAATTGTTTCTTTTGCCGCAGCGCCCATGCTTATAAAGCCACACGCGAGCATAATTAATTTATTTTTCATCGGGTATTCCCCATACACGTTATGTTTTAACCAGTGCTATTAAATTTCAATCTATTACCAATTCTATTTATGGCAGTTTTGACGCATAAAACTGCCCGCAAAGTGCCTTTTTAGGTCCTTTGTATAAATAGTTAGACTAGTTGGATAATGACTTAAAATTTAACAGATATTTCAGAAGTGAAGCCGTCAAATCCTTTACCGATTTGGCCGCCCGAATTAACACCTTCTTCTTGGTTAACATACTCAACTTTTAAAAGCGTTTTATCGTTAAACCAGTAACCTGCGGCTACTTGAATACGCTCTACTGTGTTGTCTGTTTGTTCAATTAAGTCGGAAGTGTTTTCGGCTTCTGCATAACGAGCCGCTACATATAGCTTTTTAGGGATTAGATATTGTTGTGCTTCAAACACGAAGTACTCAACAGATGAGTCGCCTTCTATTACACTGTTTGAATCAAAAGTAGTGCCATTTTCATCAGCTATGCCTTTTGTACCAAAGTAGGTAATACCGGCAACTGCATTACCAGCGGCATCTGCAAACGTGTAATCATCAGATGATTTACCAACCATAAAAATTAGACTAGTTTCGTCAGATGGTTGATAAGCTAAATTAAGCTGGATGATTGATTGCTCAAGCCCTGGCATTGCGCCAACGTGAGTGTCACGCTCGTTTGAAGGTGACGCTGAAAAATTATAGTTTTCACCATCGCCAAAGCGATAGTTTGTTGTGGTTACACCATCAAGACTGGCTACACCGTTTTCAAAACGTAACTGGTCGCCTTGATTGGCTTTTAATAAGTTTAAGCCTGCTTTAAAGCCACCTTCAAATTCTAGAGTACCTTGAAGTCGGTAGTTATAACCTCTGTCTTCTTGAAACGCTTCACCAAAACTAGAAGTCGTAATGTGACCTGTAACATTATAAGCACGTACTACACCACTTTCGAAAGTTTCGCTGTAACTTAGCTGTGCGCCGTTTTCTGCGGTTGCGTAATCGGTAATACCATTACCAATAAGTGCATTACTTTGGTTATCTGCACCGTCTTGAAAACCTTTAAATTGAAAAGGTGATCCACCAATATTACCCAAACGCAGTGTTAAATTTACGTTTTCTTTTGGTGTGCCATAAAGACCTAGTAAGTCAAATTCAACACCTGCAAAATCGTTGTGAAATGAAAAGTCACGATCTTCGCCACCAAAGTCATTAGGCTCTTCTGCAATATCTATATCGGCAGTGATGAACTCGTTAATATGAAATTTAAGCATTAGATTAGCTCTAATACGGCCAAATCCTGACTCTTGTTCTTCATCTTCTGGACTAAATGCGCCGTCTTTAGCTTGAATTGACTGAAAGTTTTGCATTAGTAAAAAGTCTACGTCAACGCGATCTAAATATTCAGAAATATCAGCCTGTGCTGGAGCCGATGTAGCCATAGCTGCCGCTATGAGAGAAATTGCAAATTTAGTCTTTTTATTATTCAACATAATAAGCTCTTTATTTAGTGTGGTGTGTGATGCCAACTTTATTAAATTGCATATTCATTTAATGAAATTGGTATTAATTCAGTGTGTATAGATGAGGCTGACTGAGCAAAACATTAAATAGTTAATGAAATTGCACTTGTGAGCATAAGCTCATCTACTGAGCATAATCACAGAATGAATTTAGAAGGTCAACGATTTTTTATTACAAAACGTTTACAAAAAATCGAATTTTTATGTAAATATTTTTGAATCAATAAGTTAAGTAGCAAATTTGTTACATCAAATTTTGAGGAAATAAAGTGTAGGATTAAGGGATTTATTGTAGATACGTCATTATTGTTCAATACAATTAATGAAAATATAAGTTAGTAGAAGATATAAAAGCAGGTAATCCTTTAAAAATAGGTTGTTGGGCAAACCTATAAACAGTTTATTTATTAGTGTTTTTTAAGTAACGTTCTTGAGCTTATGATGGGGTTAGCTTAGTATTGAAGCACTTAGATGTATTCAAAATAGAAGTAACCTACATATGGAATTTGTTCGCCCGCTAGAGCCCATCCTCATTATTGATGACGTTAAGGAAATTCGTGATTATCTAAACCAAATTTTAACTGACTTAGGGTTTGAAGATATATTAGAAAGCGCCGATTTTAGCTCTGCTAAACCTATTATGAACAATAAACCGCCAGGCGTAATATTTGTAGATGTAGATTTACCTGACTCTAACGGTGCAGATATATTGGAATACATTAATAGTGCTTATCCGCACACTCATGTTGTTATGTGCTCTGGCCACAATAGTCTCGAAAACGTACAAAACACGTGGGAAATGGGCGCTAAAGGCTTTATTGCAAAACCTTTCAACACAAAAAAAGTAGACACTGTAATGAAGCGTCTTGAAATAATAGAATAATAATAAGGTTAGCATGCATAGTACTGTTACTGCGATTATAGAAGATCTTTCGAGTGTTATATTTGGTAAACAACAACAAATAAAACTGGCACTTACATGCTTATTTAGCGAAGGGCATTTACTCATTGAAGATTTGCCTGGTATGGGAAAAACCACTCTTTCTCATGCATTGTCAGCTGTGTTAGGTTTATCGTATCAGCGTATACAATTTACCAGTGATCTTCTGCCTGCTGATATTCTGGGTACTAATGTGTTTAACTCTACCGAGCACAGTTTTACGTTTCATAAAGGCCCTATTTTTAGCCAAGTTGTTTTAGCTGATGAAATAAACCGCGCAGGACCCAAAACACAAAGTGCGTTGCTTGAAGCAATGGAAGAGCAACAAGTAACAGTTGATGGAAAAAAATATACGCTGCCAAATCCATTTTTTGTGATTGCAACACAAAACCCGCTTTACCAATCAGGTACCTACCCGTTACCTGAGTCGCAATTAGACCGATTTTTAATGCGCATTAGCTTAGGTTTTCCACCTAAAGAAGCCGAAAAACGCTTAATTTTGAATATGCAAAAACGAGATTACAGCCAATTACCTAAGCGTATTAACCAACAAGAGTTAGCGGCAATTCAAAACCAGATAAGCCAAATTACTTTAAGTAGCCCGATTATTGACTACATTATAGAGCTTGTTAATTACACACGCACAAGCAACGCTTTTGCATCATCGTTATCACCGCGTGCCAGTATGGCTCTCGCTAAAGCGGCTAGGTCGTGGGCCTTTATTGATGGTCGTGATTTTGTAATGCCAGAAGATGTTCAAGCCGTATTTACAAGTGTGTGTCAGCATCGATTAGGTTTGCATAATGAGTCCGGTGAAGCGCAAGTAAACGATATTTTAAAAAACGTTTTAGTTCCGGTATAAACTTTTATGCCAAAAAAAACAGCTAAGCGCCCTTCTTTATTTAAGTCATTTAAGCGAAGTGTATTTAATAAGTTATTAAAAAATAAACATTTAAAAAACTCAATTACACTTGAACACAGAACAATTTATGTATTGCCATCATCCCTTGGCTGGTACTTTGTAATTGTGGCTATTTTAAACTTTGTAATGGGCATTAATTATCAAAATAATTTAATTTTAATAATGTCTTATCTTATGTTTGTGGTGATGATTATTGCTGTATTAATGGGCTACAGTAACGCTAAAGGCTTAACGGTTAAATTTAAAGATGCATTTAACAGCTACGCACCTCAAAAACCGAGTATTGTATTTGAATTACAAAGCCCTAGAGTTACCCAATCTATTAATTTAACATATCAAGGTAGTGAGCAAACTCACAAACATACCGACGAAGTTGATAGTAAGACTCAGTTACTTACACTCAACTTACCCTACAGCTCACGCGGTAAGTACTCAGTGCAACGTATTAAAATAGCGAGTAAATATCCCTTTGGTTTAATAACTGTTTGGAGCTACATTCAATTACAAACAGATGTTTTTGTATACCCGTCGCTTGAACAAGTACACAGTGATGCGCATGTTTCTATGCTTGATGAGCAAGCCGATAAAGGTATTTCTTCCCAATCTGGTAGCGAAGAGTTTGAGTCGTTAATCCCACACTTGCCTGAGATGGGCTTGCAAAGAGTGTCGTGGAAGCATTACGCAAAAACACAGCAGTTGTTAGTTAAAGAGTTTGTAGACTTTAAAACAGCGAATGCGCTTCTCGATTTTACGTTGATGAATGGGGATACAGAACAACGTTTAAGCCAGTTATGCTTTTTAGTATGTGAAGCAACCGAGAAAAACACCCCTTTTATGTTAAAGCTACCGAATAAAACAATAAATACAAATACCGGACAGCAACATAAGCAGCAATGCTTAGAATTATTATGCTCATTTAATGGTGATGTGTAATGGACATACTTAAAAACGAAAAAGTAATAAATTATTCACTGTCTTTTATATATTCATGTTTAATTGTATTTTTTGTATCACATTTACCGCTTGTTTTCGTAGGTGTACTTACACTTATTTGTGCATGGAACTTTTACATATCGCTGAGTAATAAACCAAAGCCAAGTGCTTGGCTGGCAAATATACTCGCAGGTGTGTCATTAGGTTTAATGCTCTACACAGTAGGCATGTCGGATACGGTTATTTTATTTGTGGCCATGCTGCTACTTGCTAGTTTATTTAAGCTGCTACAGGCTAAAACCAAAAAACACTATCATGTAATTACAACGCTTACGTTTTTTTCACTCTCATCGGTGTATTTATTTAACCAAAGCATTTTAACGACTTTAACTGTAAGTAGTTTATACATATTAAACTTTGCAGTACTTGGCCTACTCGAGTCCAAACATAATTTAAAAATAGCCTCTAAGCAAAGTGGTAAATTGCTACTTTTAGCACTTCCTTTAGCTGTATTTTTACTGCTTTTTTTACCAAAAATGCCCGCCTTTTGGCAGCTTCCTGGGCCTAAGCTTGCTAAAACAGGGCTTTCTGAACAAGTCGATCCATTCGATATTGCAAAGCTTTCAAACTCAGATGAACTTGTGTTTAGAGCTAAATTTAACGAAGAAAAACCTGTAGCGCCTTATTATTGGCGAGCAATAGTTCATGATGAATTTAATGGCAATGCGTGGTTTACGTCTGACTTTTTAAAATATAATAATCTAAAGACAAATACCCAGAGCGAAAATGATGAGCAACTTATTGCAAGCTACTCAGTTATTACAGAGCCTGCTACACAAAAATGGCTCTATGGTTTAGCCTACTCCAATAGTAACTCACAAAATGTTGAAGGTAATTCGCTAGGTTTATTGCGAAAAAAAAGCCGACAAGCTAAAAACTTACAATACGATGTAAATAGCTTTAACTTCACAGCTTTACCGCTTGGCGAATTTGAAGAAAAACGCTACAAATACCTCGCTTATAAAGAGAATGTAAAAACATCATCACTTGCTAAAACCTTAAAGCAAAAGACACACTCTGATCGCGATTTTTATAACCGCTTATTACAATACTTTGCAGGTACGGGATTTACTTACACATTAACTCCCACTCCTATGAGCGGCGATAACACCATAGATCAATTTTTATTTGATAACCAACGTGGCTTTTGTGGCCATTATGCCAGTGCCGCTGCGTACATTTTTAGAACCGCAGGTATACCCGCTCGACTAGTAAGTGGCTATTTAGGTGGTGAATTAAATCAAGATAATAATACGCTCACTGTTCGCCAATACGACGCACATGCATGGGTAGAAGTATATTTACAAAACGAAGGTTGGGTTATTTTTGATGCAACCGCAGTTGTCGCACCAGAGCGTTTAAATGGCTCACTTTCGCAAAACCAAGAGCTGAATGACGAATTTAAAAGTAATCTTGATTTTGGTTTAGTGAGTTTAAGTAATTTCCCCGCTATTAATTGGTTAAGGTTGGAACTTGAAAATCTCGATTATCAATGGTCTAGCTGGGTACTTGGTTTTGACGAAGAAAAACAAAATGATTTTTTAAAATCAATTTTTGGTAGTAAAAACATTTGGCTTGTACCATTAATGGTTTTATTAACAGCTGGTTTTTGTTTTGTAGGTTATTTTGTTTATTTAAACTTACCAAAACGCCCGGCTAAATTAGCGCCTATGGTTAAAGAGTTTTATGAAGTAAAAGCATGGGCTAAAAAACAAAAAATAAATACACCCGATAATTTAACACCGAGTCAGCAGTTACATTTTTTTGCTGACAAATCCCCTCGTTCTGCACAATCTATAAACACATTTCGTCAGTTATTTAACCAAGTACGCTATGGTAAAAAACCTTTTACGAAAGAGCGTAAAACTCAGGCTAAAGATCTGATAAAATTAATTAAAATTTCCAAATAGAGAATACTATGAATGCTGTTGTTATAGGCGTTATTTTAATGCTCGGGCTATCTCTGGCTCGCGTTAACGTCATTGTTGCCATGATCATAAGTGCTTTAGTTGCTGGTTTAACCGCAGGCTTGGGTATAAAAGAAAGTGTTGATGCATTTAATTCTGGCCTTTCTGCCGGAGCTGAAATTGCACTAAGTTATGCCATGCTCGGTGCTTTTGCTGTTGCTATTTCTAAGTCGGGTTTAACACGCATTCTCGCTGATAAGTTACTTGCTAAAGTAAATGCTAAAGGCAGCGGGAATGAAACATTTTTAAGTTACTTCATTTTATTAATTATTTTAGGTTGTGCGATTTCTTCGCAAAACTTAGTACCTGTACACATAGCGTTTATTCCTATTTTAATCCCGCCGTTACTCGTGGTTTTTAATCAGTTAAGGTTAGACAGGCGTGCTATAGCGTGTATTTTAACATTTGGATTAGCAACTTCTTACATGGTGCTGCCTTATGGTTTTGGGGGTATTTACTTATATTCTATTTTGCACAAAAACCTAGTTGATAACGGCCTAGACATTGTAAATACCCAAGTCCCTGTGGCGATGATAATTCCTGCATTAGGTATGTTTATTGGGTTACTTATTGCGGTATTTATTACCTACAAAAAACGCCGCGAATACATCGAGCTCCCATTAACAACTCAGAGTAAATCGGCTGAGGTAGAAAACCCTAAAAAAGTAATGATTGTAGGGCTATGTGCGGTACTTGCCTCACTTGTTGCACAAAACCTAAGTGGCTCAATGATTTTAGGCGGTTTAGTAGGTGTAATGATATTTAGTGTATTTGGTGTAGTTAAGTGGGAAGAAAACGGCGACGTATTTAGCAAAGGCGTTGCGATGATGGCGATGATTGGTTTTATTATGATATCGGCACAAGGCTTTGCATCAGTTATGCAGGCCACTGGCGACGTAGCGAGCTTAGTACACAGCACAGCCGCCCTTTTAGATGGTAATAAACCTTTGGCCGCCGGTGTTATTTTGTTAGTCGGGTTATTAATTACAATGGGAATTGGTAGTTCGTTTTCAACAGTGCCTATTATTGCAACTTTGTTTGTTCCTTTGTGTTTAGACCTCGGGTTTTCTGTTATGGCTACCGCTGCACTTGTTGGTACTGCGGGCGCTTTAGGTGATGCAGGCTCCCCTGCTTCAGACTCAACGCTTGGCCCAACATCAGGTTTAAATGCAGATGGCCAGCACGACCATATTAGAGACTCTGTTATTCCAACATTTATTCACTTTAACATTCCACTGCTGATATTTGGCTGGATTGCAGCAATGGTGCTTTAAGTAGTATGCATGTAAGTATTCGTAAATTTAATTAAAAGCTAAATACAACCAAAAAGGTATCGCGGATTCAAATCTGAAGTGCATAACGTTTAGGCGGCTTTAGCCGCCAAGTGATCCTGCATCAATTTTGCAGGCGTTTCAAATCCAAGTGTCTTCCTCGGACGATTATTAAGTTGCTCAAGTACGGGTATAACTTGTGCTGGTGTTACCGCCTTAAAATCTGTGCTCTTCGGCCAATACTGACGTAGTAATCCATTCGTGTTTTCATTCAATCCGCGCTCCCATGAGTGATAAGGGTGAGCAAAATAAACAGGTACACTTAAAGCCTCTGTGATTTGCTCGTGATAAGCGAACTCTTTTCCATTGTCAGCTGTGATGCTATGAAGCGCTGACCTATATGGCCTTAATAGTTCTATCGTCGCCGCAGTGACGGCTTCCGCTGTTTTTCCTGCCACCTGAGTTGATACAGTGAATTGGGTAACCCGCTCTACAATGGTAACAAGGGCGCCTCGATGACCTTTGCCTATGACGGTATCTATTTCCCAATCTCCGATACGGCCTTTCTCATCAACTATTTGTGGGCGCTCTTCAATGCTAACGCGATTTTTTATTTGCCCTCGGTTTGTTTTACCATGACTGCGCTTGTGATATTTCTTACCGTGTCGGCGCAGATGTAGGTATAACTCACCACCTGCTTTTTTATCT